>MFMN01000001.1 GCA_001783515.1 Candidatus Kaiserbacteria bacterium RIFCSPLOWO2_12_FULL_50_10
CTCCGCTGAAAAGTGGAATGGCGTTTCTGGCGAATCTATTGACGTAGCACTTGGTTTCTACCTTGAATGGGTAGGACTCAAGGATGCAGCTGACAAAACAGTCGCAGCGAGCGAGCTTCTCGCACGTGCGCCACTTGCAGAAAGTTTGAAAGCAACACTCGCAGAGAACGTAACCGCAGAGGTTGACCCTGTTGCATGCCGCGCATTCGACGAAGCACAGACGCGCACACAAATTGTATTCGAGCGCGAAGACGCAGCGCAGTACATTATGCAAGTTACCAAGGGCGAACTCACCGAAGGCTACGCCGTGGTTGACCTTGTTGGAAAAGAAGGGCAGTGGCAGATTCAAAACATTGCATGTGCCAAGGGTGATGTTGCACCAGAGGCAGGCGAATTCAGCTACACCCAAGCAGGTACGCTCTTGAAGCAGGTTCCTGCACCATACGATGCAAAACTCTGGCACCTTATCTTCCAAGATGGCAACCAGGTAGGTATCACCCCACTTATCTTCACTGATGCAAGTAAGTGTATCGCAGACGGCAAGGAAGTTGCCTGCGATGAAAACTACCTCTTTGAAACAAAAGAAGTAACCGTCTTCGGGCAGATGACCGAAATCGGCGCAGAGGTTGCTCGTGTAGAGGTAAAGTAACAACAAACAAAAAATCCCCAACAAGGGATTTTTTGTGTCCACTACATTACACAAAATGGTCTGTCATCCTCGGGATTTAGAAAGCAAATGAGGACGTCTGTCCGATTATTGCTTTCAAATACCCGGGGATCCAGGGATTAAAAACTATTGCTTTAACGCCTGGATCCCCGGGTATGTGAAAGTAATACTCCACTTCGTTTCGTTTACTTTCTACATCCCGAGGATGACAAGGATTTAAGGTGTACGGTAAAGATTTACCAGGGCGACAGAAGTATAGTGGTTATTTCCATAAAATCATGTACGTTTAGTTTTTTAAGCATTACACCATATGAAATCGGGCTTGCGTAAGTGTCGTTGGATATTGATGAATGCTGGATTTTATTTTTTCTTTATCTTTCCTTCATATTTTGGACATGTGAGATGTGTATACTTTTGGTAGTCATTGCGAGCGGGTTGCAACGCGCGACGTAATCACAATGATGTGTGAGGTGCACGATACTCATTGCATTCCCCACAAAATTTTCCTAGGACGTCGACAGGTATGGTGCTCGTCGACGAACTGGATAAGATTTGGTGTAATCTATATGAAGGCTGCGAACAGGGCGCTACAGATATGGTGGTTTCTTGCTGATACGCTTGTGCCACCAAGTGAAGAACATGTGCTGGTGCGTGAACTTGCCTCGCTTGCGTCACATTTAGCTGTTCGATGTCACGAAGACGGCGTTGTTACCCTTATGGCTTTCCACGACCCGGTGGTACGAGCGGTAATTCATGAGGCGAAATTTGCGGGGAATACGAAAGCCTGGCGACTCTTAGGGGAAGTGCTTGCGGCGTATATTACCGCAACATATCCTGGGCGGGCGGTAAGGATTATTCCTATGCCACTTTCGGGAGCACGGCTTCGGTCGCGTGGGTATAATCAGGTTGCGATGGTTTTGAAGGAAGCATTACCTCATATGCCGCAGGCGGTACATACGCGAGGAATGCTTCGTCGCGCAGATACCGCACCGCAAACGACGCTCGGGAAAACCGAGCGGCAACACAACGTGCGTGGTGTGTTTGCAAAGCAGTGGTTTGCGCCGAAGGTGCCGAAAGGCGACGCTCCCGAGACGGTATATATGTTACTCGACGATGTACTCACGACCGGTGCAACGATGCACGAAGCAAAGAAAACATTACGGAAAGTATATGGCATTACGCCGCAGCTTCTCGCACTTGCGCACTAAGGTGGGGAAGATTTCCCCATGTCCCCATTTTCATTTTCAGAACGCTTGGCGTATACTGTGGATACATTTCAAGGATCTCGAATCTAGATATGCATCAGAACCAGCTGTAGTGAGGCAACTGCTGATGTTCTCGAACCGTTACTTATCATATTAGAACGAACTAGATAAAAACATATGCACGAAAATCCTCATCAAGCACAGCCAATGCGTCAAAAGAAGCGTGGTGGCATTAACAATAAAGCGCTCCTCGGCATACTTGTCGTTGTGGTAGTTGGCGCTGCGGCGTATTTCAAACCATGGGAACGTACAAGTATAACTACTGGAACGACGAGCCCAGCAGATATACAGATTGGCAGCACTACCAAAGAAGCAAAAGACCTTCTCGATGAGCTTGGCGATATTTACGCGGTTCCCGCTAATGACGAACCCGTGCTCTATACGATTGACGATGCGGCAGCGCTTATCGCACAGCAAGCCTTCTTTACGGGCTCGCAAAACGGCGACACGCTCTTCATTTTCCCAAAGAGCATGAAGGCAGTCATCTTCAGTCAGGAGCGTAATAAGGTTATCAATGCAGGGCCGCTCTCGTATGAAGGCGACCAGAGTGTTACCACAGGCGTAACACCGACAGAAGCCCCGACACCTACTTCGTCTGACGCGCAGTAATGTCTCTAGTATTTCAAAAACAAACCCCGAGTTACTTCTCGGGTTTTTGTGTGCCTGTTCACAGGTGCCCCCGTTTTGTTTTTTAGAGTGTGTGGTATACTCACCACAAGAAGAGGCCTCGAAGCGATTCAAGAAGTCCACACTATTTTTGTGCGGACTTCTTTTTGTATACCATATGATGAAAAAATATATTTATTGCGTCGGCATATATCTTCTGCTTGCCACAGGAGCTGCCGCGAGCGAAACAGTAGGCACGGTCACAACCGGAGGTAACGAAGGTTTTGCCTGGAGCGACCAAGCCGGGTGGGTCAATTTTGGCACAGCAAACGGCGCGATCACGATCCAAGACAGCGGCATCACCGGCTATGCATGGATACCTAATTATGGCTGGATGAACATGAATCCCTCGAATGGTGGTGTATCTGTTGCTGCAGGCGGCGCACTCTCAGGCTATGCGTGGAGCAGTGCGCTCGGCTGGGTTAACTTCTCGGGGGTAAGCATTAACAGTTCGGGCGTGTTTACCGGGCAGGCAACAGGTGCGAGTATCGGCACCCTTACCTTCAGTTGTACAAATTGCTCGGTAAAAACAGATTACCGCCCCCCGGCACTAGAAACAACAAGTACGGAGAGCTCAAGCGGCTCATCCGGTGGTGCGACACCAGGAGAGCCAACTCCCGCGTCACTTTTGCCAAGCCCTGCCGACGCAGTACCATTCACCACCGAGCCAACAACTTCACCAGAAGAGAGCGTTACTGACGCTGAGGGTGAACTGCTCCCTTCAGAACTCTTCGACATTCGTCTTGTTATCGACAGACGGACAATTAGTTCCGTGCAGAAGCTCGTAGCGCGAACAACGTTCGAATCCTTCGGTCGCGTCCCGACACCGGTCGACATATTCTTTAGTATTGTTGACGCTTCAGGAAATGAGGTCTACAGCAAAAAAGATAATGTCGTCATCCAAACAGAAGGCGTGCTCGTCACTCGATTCGCCGATGTTGCGGAACTACCTGATGGCGAGTACGTGCTTCGTATGCGTACCTTGTACAATGTCGATGTCGAAGATTTCTTCGAAATTCCATTCACTATAAATGCAGCAACAGGCGGCGGGCTCCCGTGGGTGTGGATAGCGGTAGGAATATTTGGTCTCGTCCTCCTTGCCACATTCTTCATTGCAAAGAGAAGAATGATAAAGAAAGTGTAAATGCCAAGCAGAATCGAGCGCGATACGCAGTAGAGGAGCACAAGTTCAAGAATTAAATACAATAACCCCCTAGGTGTGTCATCCTCGGAATGTTGAAAACAAACGACCGTAGGGAGTATTGTTTTCACATATCCGGGGATCCATGGGTAGGGAACAAAGTTTTTTATCCTTGGATCCCCGGGTTCTTTGAAAATATACTACGCTTGCGCTCCGTTATTTTCATGAGCCCCGAGGATGACACATCTTTAAGTGTGTTGCAATTAATTGTTGAAGAGGGGGTGTCGCAGGTTTCGTTTTTTCTGGTTTAGCAGTATACTGTCACTATCACAAAAGTTTGAGGCTTGTGAAGCCCGTTCGTGTCCGCGAATGGGCTTTCTGTTGTGAGAGGAGTATGCGTCGCGCTCACAAAAATGAGTCATAGAAGTAGCCATAACGAGGTTTTCGAAACCCGCACGATGCCCGTGCGGGTTTTTGTAGAAAATATAATGAAAAGTAGTGTGTATCACATAAGGTTTGTCATCGTTCTCCTTTGCGTTTTTCTTGTGCCACAGCTCGTGACTGCTGTTGTGTATCAACCAGGAGAAACGCTCAGTCCTGCATGCGCACCAACAGATACAAACTGCTACGTCCAAGCGCCGATTACGGGCACTGCGGCATCCTCAACATTTCAAACTCCCGCGACCTTTCGTGATACGCTCAAGCTTTCCGCAACAAGCACGCCAAGTGATACGTCGGCGGTGCTGTACAACGTCGGCGGTGTCCTGTATTGGAATGGTTCTGCGGTTGCGGGAGCAACAGGGCTCACGTCACTCAACGGTCTTTCAAGCAGCACGCAAACATTTGCAATCGGCACAACGGGAACGGATATTCTCATTGTCTCGTCAACTTCAGTGCACACCTTCAATATCCCGAACGCAGGAGCATCCGCTCGCGGTGTGGTTTCCACAAGCACGCAAACCTTCGCAGGTGACAAAACATTCACGGGTACTACCACGCTTGCAACCACAACCATAGCCCGCCTCATTGCCGCAAATGGAATGCAGTTTTCGTCACTCGTTGGGGGAATTCTGCAAACCAATGCATCAGGAGACGTTGCCACAACATCGCTCGCCGCACTTACCACCAACGCAATCTCCTGGCTCGGCAATACGCTCACGAGCACCGTGAACGGTGTCGCAACAACCACACAGATTTCCTATGCAAACGGCACGACGGATGGCATCGTGAGCACTACCACACAAACTTTTGCGGGTGCAAAAACATTCACGGCTACTACCACGCTTGCAACAACAACGCTGAGCGACTTCACGGTTACAGGAACATCAACCCTTGCGTGGGTGTCGGCGGCACGCCTGTATCTCGGTAATTTTACCGGTATCCTTACTGCAAGCAGTGGTCTCGTCAGTACGTCGTCAATATTGTCACTCCTTCCATACGCCTCAACAACTGCAGACGGTATTGTTTCGACAACAACACAGTCCTTTTCTGGTGAGAAAACATTTACGAGCACCACAACCCTTGCAACGACCACTATCGCACACCTCATTGCTTCAAACAGCGTACGTTTCGCTGCGCTTACTGGCGGCATCCTCACGACGGACGCCTCAGGAAACCTCTCCACGACAAGTAGCTCCGTCACCATCACCAATGCACTCTCGTGGCTCGGCAATACACTCACGAGTACGGTCAACGGCGTTGCGACTACCGCACAGATTTCGTATGCAAACGGCACGACGGACGGCATCGTGAGCACCACTACGCAAACCTTCGCGGGCGACAAAACATTTTCAGGGACGCTCACGTTTGCAACATCGACTGCAAGTACGCTTACCGTGACAGGCACCTCAACACTCTCAGGAGTAACGGCGTCAACATTATATCTTGGTAGTCTCACGGGTATTCTTACGGTAAACAGCGGTCTCGTCGGTACGTCATCTATCCTTTCATTTCTTCCATACGCCTCAGCAACTGCAGACGGCATTGTTTCAACCACCACCCAATCCTTCGCAGGAGAAAAGACATTCACGAGCACCACGACGCTCGCTACTACCACCATCGCACACCTCATTGCTTCAAACAGCGTACGCTTTGCCGCACTTACTGGTGGTATCCTCACCACTGATGCCTCAGGGAACCTCTCCACGACAAGTAGCTCCGTCACCATCACCAACGCACTCTCCTGGCTTGGTAACACACTCACCAGCACCGTAAACGGTGTTGCAACTACCACACAGATTTCGTATGCAAACGGCACAACCGACGGCATCGTGAGCACCACTACGCAAACCTTCGCGGGCGACAAAACATTTTCAGGGACGCTTACCTTTGCAACGTCGACTGCATCAGGACTCACGCTTTCACAGAATGGTCTTATTCTTGCATCGTCGACACCATCAGCAACAAGTACCGCTCTCTATAACCTTGGCAACACATTGTACTGGAACGGCCAGGAGGTCTTAACGACAGCTCTTGCGTGTGGTTGCGCGACGGGGTGGCTCACGGGCGGTACATTATCGATAAATAGTGGTGACGCTACCAAGCTCGACATAACTGCAGGAAGTGCGCGAATTGTAGACATTTCCAATCCTTTAAATCCCGATATCCATACGATTACCTGGAGTGCACAAACAGCATTTGATCCGACCCTTACGGGGCGTTCGAAATGGATTGGTGTGCAAGATGATGGTTCTGGCGGCGCAACATTTGTTTCTGATGTTTCGTTTGATTCTGTCGAGCGTCGCTCGACTGCAATACTTGGTAGAATATGGACGACGGCGGGCACCGGCCCCACGATTACGAATATTGGATCATACCAACGACCCGCGTGGGGTATTGTGACGGCATTCCAAGATTTTGTGCTCGAGTTTGGATCGTGGAATATTGCAGGCAACGCCTTCTCCGCAAACGGTGCAAACTTGCTCTTAAACAAAGCTTCAGGTACTTCGTATCGATATCATACTGAAAGCACGTACGGACAGGAGAACGTGCATACCGATGCAGCACAAACAGGAATCACGACGTACAACTATCACATACAAGGAAGTTCGGTGACGTATACGCGGAGCGCGCTCGAACCAGGAGTCTATAGCAGCGGTTCACTTGCAACGTCGACAGTAGCAAGTAACAAGTATACACGCCAAGAGATATACTTCTTTCCGGTGAGTGGGACGATACACGTGCTGTATGGACAAACATTGTATGCTAGTCTCGCCGCTGCTGAATCAGCAGGGTTTGAAGGTGTTGATGCGGTCAACCTCGATATCCTTGATGGGTCAATACATAGAGCCTCGATTATCTTGAAGGGGAATGCGACTGATCTTACCAGTACTACAGACGTAAAAATAATTAACTTATCGTCAGGACTTGGTGGCGCGCAACAATTCGCGGGTTACTGGTCGACGAATGCATCGGGCATATTTTATAATGAAACAGGAATGAATGTTGGTATTGGTACCTCATCACCAGCACAAAAATTGCATGTACAAAGATCTACGAGCGGGTCACCCGTGCGTTTCCAGGATAGCGATGGCTATTGTGAGATTGACCCAACCCTTAGTCTTTGGACATGTACCTCCGATGCGCGACTCAAAACAAATGTGCAGACAATCGAAAGCACACTCAGCGGTATTCTTGCACTTAATCCTGTAAATTTCGACTGGAGGAGCCAGGTAGGGGATGGCGTTGAAGGCGTTCGCGGCTCACGCTACGGACTCATTGCGCAAGAAGTGGAAGATATTTTCCCACACCTTGTGAACACCGATGCTGAGACGGGACTCAAATCTGTTGGCTACGGAGGCCTCACGATACCAATGCTCAAGGCGCTGCAAGAAATAGCGACGATTGCATCAAGCACCGCAGGGCTCACGCTTGCTCAGGAAGATGGTGTCGAAACAAAAACATTCCTTGGGCAATTCTTCGACCGCATGATTGCCTGGTTCGCAGATGCAGCAAACGGCATTGGCACGTTCTTTGCCGAAAGCGTCGATACAAAAGAGCTGTGCCTCACCGACCGTGACGGCAGAACATGTTACACACGCACGCAGCTCAATACTGCACTTGGCAGCACTGAGGCTGCTCAAACGCAGAGCATACCAAGTAGCACAAACACAAACTCGAGCAGTAGTGGTTCTATCGATACCCAAGCAACGACAACAGGTACCAGCGCCATACCAACAGAGGACACCGCCTCAAGCACCATGGTTGTTGCAACGACAACTGAATCGAATGTCACTGATACGACAGCGCCAATACTCTCGCTCATTGGAGATGCCGAAATAAATCTTCCCATCGGCGAGGCATATGTCGAGCAAGGGGCAACCGCGACCGACGACGTTGACGGCGACATTGCAAGCGCAGTGAGCATCGTAGGCGAAGTGGACACAAGCACCGCAGGTACGTACACGGTCACCTACAATGTGGCTGACGCTGCGGGGAACAGCGCGGAGTCACTCACTCGAACCGTGACGGTTAACACTCCTCCAGAAGAAGTGCCAGTGCCATAAGAGACAACACAAAAAAAAGACCTCGCTGCGCGAGGTCCGTAAAACAAATATTCAGTGTCGTCAGTCAGGGGTGGCCATTGCATATCGCTGCATGGAAACATCGAGCGAACCGAAGGAGACATTGCACCGAAGGAACTCAAGGACGGCCTTGAAGCACTCCTTGTCTTTGCGTCGACCGTGCGGATCTTCCCACGAGCGTGCCGCGACGGTGACGCTGTCAACAATTTCCTTGAGGTGCCCCTTGGCGAAAAATACGCCCGGAAGATACCAGTGTTCCCAGTACTTGCCGTTCTCTGCGCGCTTTGAGCGCATCTGCACGAAGCCGTAGCTGAGAAGTTTTTGCGCTTCGTATGCGTAGTTCTCGGGCGAATAGTAATAACCGCAGAGGCTCTGAATGGTGAAATGAGGATAGTACAGCACATCGTCGCTCATCTCCTCAAATACCTTCTCGACGAGCTCGCCCTGCACCTGCGTGTTTGCATGCTCACGCCAAAACGGCAGCATCTTCTCATCGTGCGTCGTGTCGAGCAAGGGAAGGTGCTTTGCGTGAACCTCAAGACGGCCATCTTTCACGCCAAACCAAGACATGCCGGAGAGTGCGCAGAGAAGCTGGTCGGCTTCGGTTTGGGTAAGCCCAGAAATGACAACCTCACGCGTGTTGTCCTGTTTGTAATGCGATTGTGAACGAACAGAGATTTTCTTCATGACAACTCCTTGTGTGGTGGTAGAAGAACAAGACAAAGCCCCGAATGGGTACCGAGTCGAATCCTATACGTTTTTTGACATTTTGCAACCTGTGTGCAGAGGAATTAGTTGAGCATCCACAATGCCCCGTTGAGGTAGGTTGCGAAACTGACCCAAAGAAGATACGGAACGAGAAGCCAGGCTGCAGGCTTTGATAGTTTCGCAAAGGTAATGATTGTAGCGAGGATACCAAGCCAGAGGAAGACGATGTCAATCAGTGCAAGGTCGATTCGTTGCAACCCAAAAAATAGGATTGACCACAAGGTGTTCAAGACGAGTTGCCCGAGAAATACACCAAGCGCAATCTTTACCTCTCTGCGGGCAAGCCCTCTGCGCCAGACAAGGAATGCGGCAATACCCATGAGTGCATAGAGCGTCGTCCACACCGGGCCGAATACCCAGCTCGGCGGATTCAGTGCTGGCTTTACGAGCCCCATATACCAACCGGAAACGGAAGACATGGTAAACAGTGAGCCGATAATTCCAGCAAGTTCAGCGACGCAAATCGCCGCACCAAGTTTTACTATGTTTTGTAGTTGCATACTGTTCTATGGTAGCAGTATATTCATGAAAATGTATGGGGAGGTGTTGGTGTGTATTTTTACGCATACTCCGCAAGTGCTGGTATACTAGTGGCACTATGGTGCGCGTGTTCTTTCTTCCGGCGGTAGTGATCCTTCTTGGATTTTTTGGTTTTGTCTATCACGAGCCTTTCTTTTTTGCGAGCGCAGGCGTGATAGGGGTCGTAAAGATTGTTGTTGATAGCATTCGAAATATTCGCGCAAAAAACTATGCGCTTGATTACATTGCATTTCTTGCACTTGTCGTCAGTCTTGTGGCGCATGAATATCTTGCGGGTGCGGTTGTGGCGCTTATGTTTGCTTCCGGTGAAGCGCTTGAAGCGTTTGCAGAGGGGAAGGCGACACAGTCGCTTCGCGCGCTCCTTGATCGTCTACCAAAAAACGCACGCGTACTGCACGATGATGGCACGATAGAGGCGCAGCCGCTTACGCAGGTTGTACCCGGGGCCCATATTATGGTGCTACGCAATGAGCTCGTGCCACTCGATGGGCTACTTCTTTCACCGAAGGGAATTTTTAATGAAGCAAACCTAACCGGTGAATCGCTTCCGCACACTGTTTCAGCGCAGACGTTTATTAAAAGCGGCGTGGTCAATGTTGGGGAAACTATTACGCTTGCCGTCTCAGGTGCATTCGCCACTTCAACGTATGCGCGTATTGTTGATCTTGTTGCCCGTGCTCGAGAGGACAAGGCTCCGTTTGTTCGCCTTTCTGCGCGAGCAAACATTCCGTTTACCAGCATTGCATTATTGCTTGCTACGGGAGCATACTTTTTTACGGGTGGCCTCACCGGAGCACTCGCGGTGCTTGTGGTGGCAACGCCGTGCCCGCTTATTATTGCGGCGCCAGTTGCATTCTTGGGCGGCATATCGCGTGCGGCGCGGTCGCAAATTATCGTGAAGCGTTCGGTGGCGCTCGAACAGCTTGCGCGGGCTAAGACATTGTTCTTTGATAAGACAGGCACGCTGACGCTCGGTGCGCCCGAGGTCACTGAAGTGCGAACCTTCCAAGGTATGACCGAACATGAAGCGCTTCACATTGCCGCCGCGATAGAGTTTCATTCACTCCACCCGCTTGCGCGCGCCATTGTTGCGCGATATGAGACGATTGAAAATCACCTCACGGTCGCAACAGAAGTACGAGAAACGCTTGGCGAAGGGATAACAGGAACTGTGGATGGCGCAGTGTACACTATTGCACATGCGGAGGATATTCAGGAGCAGGGAAGCATTGTGCTTGC
>MFMN01000002.1 GCA_001783515.1 Candidatus Kaiserbacteria bacterium RIFCSPLOWO2_12_FULL_50_10
CTGCGGATGTTGAAACATCAGCGGCTCCGGTGTAGCGAAGGACGATGCTTATGATGAGGAGGAAGGCGAGGGCGATGAGGGCCGCCACAATGTATTTCTTTTGCATGGGGATAGTATAGTGCCAGACTCAAAAAACAAGAAATCCACAAGTCGCCTCTTCAGAAATTAAGCGTGCACTAAAGGTGCTTCTTTAAGTTTATTTTGATGCTGCTGGATCCCTCCTGGATGACAAAAGGTGCGAATATTGACTTAGAGAGAGTATAGAGTTAACGCGAACACAAATTTAACTACATAAAAATAAAAACAATACTGTAACTTTTGTCAGGGAGGGAGGGATCCAGGCTTGAGCAACAAAAAATCGACTTTCGTCGATTTTTTGCATTGCTATCTTTCGAACGAGCGAGCGTCGTAGCCAAGCCGTAGCTTAAGCGGAGGTTTGGATATGACCGAACGAGTGAAGAAAGTAGCGTAGCGTTACCACGCGAAGTGGGCGAATGCTCGGTTGGCTTCTGCCATCTTGTGCACGTCATCGCGCTTCTTAACTGCAGAGCCTTCTTCTTTCGAAGCGGCAAGGAGTTCTTGAGCGAGTGACTTGAACATTGGCTGACCAGCATGGGCACGAGCGGCCTTGATGATCCAGCGAAGCGCGAGCTGCATGCGGCGCTCTGGGCGTACTTCACGCGGCACCTGGTAGTTTGCACCACCGACGCGACGTGAACGCACTTCCATGAGCGGGCTTGCATTACGGATAGCCTGGTTGAAGACTTCAAGCGGATCAGGATTTCCCTCTCCGGCCTTGATAGCTTCGAACGCAGCGTAGACAATCTTGAGGGCTGTCTGCTTCTGTCCGTTGAGCATCACATAATTGACGAGACGTGAGACGTCCTCTGAGCTGTAACGCTCGTCGGGATATACGTTTACACGTCGTTTAATTGGTCGTCGCATATTGTTCTTTCGTTATCTATTAGCGAGTAATACCTATAATAAGTTTGCGCAGTGCGCAGTCTTATTTCTTTGCAGCCTTAGGCCGCTTCACACCGTAGCGTGAGCGAGCTGTAGCGCGGTTGACCACGCCTGCTGCATCGAAACGTCCGCGGACAATGGTGTAGTTTACACCGATGTCTTTAATGCGGCCGCCACGGACCATCACCACTGAGTGTTCCTGAATGGTATGCTTCATACCGGGAATGTACGCAGTGATTTCCTGACCGTTGGTGAGACGGACACGTGCGATCTTTCGAATCGCAGAGTTCGGCTTGCGCGGAGTCTTCGTGGTGACGCGTGTACATACGCCTCGCTTAAATGGCGAGTTGTATGCATTTGGGCGGTTCTTCACCTTGTCGAAACCGACAGCAAGCGCTCCCACACGTGATTTAAACGCAGGGCTCTTACGTGCCTTTCTTGTCAATTGATTAATTGTTGCCATAATGTTTACGGTGCCGGTACTTTACTATATATGGAGCATAAATGCAACCTTACTTCACGGCGCGGGCAACCGTTTTTGTGAGACCTTCTGCAAGGACGCTGGGGATGATTTCTTGTTCGGTTGGATGCTTTACCATGCCGGCGATTGCTTTTGCGGCAGCGAGCTTCGTTTCGGTCGTGATTTTGGTGATTTTTTTGTCGAGTGCGCCGCGGAAAATGCCGGGAAATGCGAGTGCGTTGTTGATTTGATTGGGAAAATCAGAGCGTCCCGTAGCAACAATGCGAGCGCCCGCCTTAAGCGCTTCGTCTGGCATGATTTCGGGAATTGGGTTTGCGAGCGCAAAGACGATAGCATCTGCCGACATAGTTTTGATCATTTCAGGAGTAATAGTACCTGGTCCTGACACACCAACAAGGACATCGACACCTGCAATTGCCCCTCCTAGTGTTGCAAGCTTTTCAGGATTTGTTGTTTTTGCAAGCTCTTTCTTATAGCCGGTGAGGTCCGCACGCTTCGTATTGAGCGGGCCCTTGCTGTCTGCAACCGTGACATTCGTGAGTCCTGCAGCAAGGAGAAGCTTTGCAATGGCGGTTCCTGCGGCGCCCGCACCGACAATCACGACGCGCATCTGCGTCATTTTTTTCTTCACCACCTTTGCGGCGTTCATAAGCCCTGCGAGCACCACAATAGCCGTACCGTGCTGGTCGTCGTGCATGACGGGAATATCAAGCGCTTCCACGAGTGCCGCTTCGATATCGAAACAGTGCGGCGCAGCGAAGTCTTCGAGGTTAATGCCGCCGAATGTCGGCGCAAGCGCTTTGATGATGTCGACTATTTTCTTCGGATCCTTCTCGTCGAGCACAAGCGGAATCGCATCGATGTCGCCCATTTCTTTAAAGATAACCGCCTTCCCTTCCATAACAGGAAGCGCTGCGATGGGGCCGATATTGCCAAGCCCGAGCACGGCGGTGCCATCAGAAATAACCGCAACCGTGTTTTTGCGCATGGTGTATTCGCGTGCTTTTTCTGGATGTTCTGCAAGGTACGACGACACCGCGCCGACTCCTGGCGTGTACAGTGTTGACCAATCTTCGCGCGTGAGAAGCTTTGCTTTGGGGGTGACGGATATTTTACCGCCAAGCTTTTTATGTATCGCAAGCGCTTTAGCTGCGTACGCATTTTTATTTTTCGTCATAATGCTGCTACTCTACACGCTTCGCTTTACTTTGTAAAGTAGCAGTCTAAAAAAAGAGGCGCGGGTGCGCCTCGACAGAGAGTAGGTATCTTCATTCGGGGAGATACGGCAATGGATTGACCGCTCCGAAATGTGCGGGGACATGCTTCCCTGTCATGCGCGCGTGTGCGATCGCCCAGGCTTGGTCACCGAACGAGTAGTGCCACCACTCGTTCGGATGCCCGACAAAGCCGAGGTCATGCATAACACCCGAAAGAATCCGGCGGTTTTCACGGACAATGCGGCCACCGCGGCCACTAGGATGCTCAAAGGCATCAATGCGCGACACATCAGTGAAATCGTCAAAACCGCTCCCCATCGAAAGGTGCTGTCCCGTCGTGGTTTGCAGCGTGAGGTCAACCGCCGCACCAGTTGCGTGTGGCGGCGGTCCGGACGTATCGATTTCTTCTTCAGTCTTCACCGCATGCGCCCAGAAGCGCTCAACCTCTTCATTGATCCGCTCGGGCTGCCACTCCGGATGCAGGTTGCGCATATGAGCCGGAAACCACACATTGCGACAGAAATGCTGCACTGCTTGTGGGCGCCACGCGTCGAACACGAAGAGTTCCAAGCCAACATTCCGCAAATACGTGTTGGCAACCGAAAGCCGCGTTGCGACTTCGCGCCGAACGAGCAGCATCGGAATCGAGCCAGGAATCCGCATGTGATACGGCGCCATGCGCTCTTGGTAGTAGTGGTTGGCGCCGTTGATGCCGAGCGCTCGGACATCGATGAGGTCGTCTACGCCGTCCACGAGCGACATGAGCTCATGCGTGCGCCAGCCTTTCCGAAGTTCGGCAAGATGTTCACGGCTCGGCACGGGGGTCTCGCACAGGGTTTCAAACGAACGAATGGTCGGCATGGGAGGTCTCCTTGAAGTACATGAAGGAAAGGAAAGAACAATGACGCTTTTGAGCATACCATGTCTTTCCGCAAAAGAAAGCCCCGCAAACGCGAGGCTACTACGCACTGAGCGTAGAAAAGGTACTTACCCGAAGACCTTGGCAGCAAACCGAGCAAGTTTACTGCGTTCAATCCTTGGCAGCGAAATCGCCGCATAGAGCGGGTCGTTTTCCGAATTGTTCAAAAGATGCGTGATGCCGCAGGTATGAATATCGAGGTACGGACTGTCGATTTGACTGATGCTTGAACACACCACCATCTTCGAGCCTTCACCAAGACGTTCAATCGACACTTTCAGCAGTTCCGGCGTGATGTTTTGACCTTCGTCCATAATCACATACTTACGGCGAAGCGTGCGACCACGAATGCTCTTGAGCGGCAGAAACACCGGCATCACATCGGGCGTTTCGAGCATTTTTGCGAATTTCGGCAAATCGCCGGCTTCGCGGTATGCTTCTTGGATTGCCTCCAGTGAGTCGTTGATGGGCTCATACCACTCGGAAGACTTCTCCTTCAAGTCGCCCGGCATAAAGCCCATGTCTTCAGACTTGCCGCCTGCAGGCACGACAGAGCGAATATACACAATGCCGTTGTAGTGCCCCTTCATGACCTGATGCATACCCGCAACGAGCGCCAAGAGCGTTTTACCACTCCCTGCCTCGCCGCTGAGCGGCACGCAGAGAAGCGAAGGGTCGAGGAGCGCATCAAGCGCGGCGGACTGCTCAAGATTGCCTGCGCGTGCAGCAATATGCAGCACCGCATCTTTTTCCTTGTTGCGCAGAAGCACCGTCTGCAGCCGGAGCTGCCTTACCGTTGCCTCAAGCACGCGATACAGCCGCTTCGACGTGTCGTCGTAGATGTACTCATTGCAATGGAACGAAGAGCCGTCCATTTCGACAGTGAGTTCACCGTGGCCGATCTTCGCGCCGACTTGTACCTGCGACGTGTTCGCAAAAAGGTTCTCGACATGCCGCACGCCCTGATACAGCGCTTTCGCATTTTCGACACGACCATTCTTGTAGTACTCAACGGAGACACGCTCCGGGTTTTGCAGTGCGCGCGCAATGAGGTTGCCGTCGAGGGTGACGAGCACCACATCGGCATAGGTTTCCTTCAAGCATTTTGCAAGCACTGCGGTAATCTCGATGAGTTGCTCGTCGACACTGCTCCGCGTGTCGGTGAGCGCCGTGCTTCCCACCGTGTCGAACTGCAAGTGAATCTTGCCGGTTGCCCGGTTGTCGCAGAAATCAGCCATGTCGATAGCGGTCACGTTGTCCTTGCGGGCGGCGAGGTACATTTCGACAATCGAGCGCGTCGCTTTTCGCGCAGCATAGGCGCTTTCGTCGCGCCCTTTCTTGTGCGCATCAAGCTCTTTCATGACGGGCAGCGGCACAAACACATCGTTGTCCTCAAAATCGAAAATCGAATCGGCGTGTGAAATGAGCACGTTGGTGTCGAGCACAATGAGCTTCTTGGCTTTTGGTTTTCCGTTCGTCGCTTCGTTCGTTTTTCCTGAGGCAGTGACTGCCTTCGGATGAGCGGAACGAGGGGCGGGGATTTGAGCAGCGTAGCGATTCTGACGTGACGAGGCCATACAGCACTCCTGTGTGAGGTTAAAGGAACTAGCCCCCTTGTTATACAACAGGAAGATGCTTTCTGCAATCGCGCTACGGCGCCTTATCGTGAGGCTTGTGCAGCGATAAGATGGGCGAGCTCGGCGACAAGTACCGCGAGCTGCGCTTCGAGCGTTTTGATGAGGGCTGCACGGGCGTCATGTGCGAGGGGGAGCGCGACTGCTCCCGTGCTGACGCCGGCGACACGGGCACCATTGAGTGCTGCGCGAGTCAACGCTCCCACATAGCCTATTGCGGGTGTAAGGTTGTGTTTTTGCTGGAAGGCAATCACCGCGAGCTTTGTTGCGTTCCCGAAGTAGCCATACGCGATGCCTGCAGGCATAACAAGGAATCCTTCGGCAACAAGACGCTTTTGAAGCTCGACAACATCACTCCCTTGTGCACCGAGGGTAAGGTCGCGCGAAAAGACAAACGTGGCGCTAGGACTCACCGGTGAAAGATTGGTAGCGCTTGGGGTAACCGCTGGTGTTGTGGACGCTGTTTTTTCCGTTGCCGCGGAGCCTCCTCCGCCGCCACCCGACGATGATCCTGAGGAAGAACTCGAGGAACTTGAGCCGCCACCACCTCCACCACCGCCAGAAGACGAACCTGAACTGCTACTAGGCGCCACCACTACCACCTCCGAGGTTGTTGCGGTGAGTGTGTAGATTGCCGTTCCTGCATCCGCCGCCGTCACGACAATACTTATGCTTGAGGCAAACGAAGCGGTTGTAGTTGCAAGATTTGCAACCGCCCTTGCAGAGAGCGTGTATGACGGTGTCAGTGCGGTAAGGTCCGTGCCGTACGGAAGTTCTACCTGCACTGTTTTCGCGCTATGGTCAATCGTTGTTGTTGCAGTAGTCGAGGCTTCTAAAAACGCGAACGTGAGCACTCGCTTTTCATACGAAACTGATTGGATTGCTTCGGCAGCACTTATACGTGTGCCCGTTACTGTTTTCCCATCGAGCGAGGCGACCGGGTCTCCTGTAGAAAGAATTGTCTCCCGCACACTCGTGGTAGAAAGCGAAGGATTATAGCTTAAGAGAAGACCTGCGAGGCCGGCAACATGTGGCGCTGCCATTGAAGTACCTGAAATCGATTCGTAGTTTTCAGCAGCGGTAAACGTGGTTACTGCAACATTACTTACCCGACAGCCGTGATAATTATTATCCGTTGCGTTCGTAATCCAGCGAAACTGAAAGGCTGTTGCCGCGGTGTGAAGACTTATCGGTACAGAAATTTGCACCGAGGCACCACGACCCCATACCCCTTCAGTGCCCTGTCCAAGATCAAGCTGCGCCTCATCAAAACGCACGACCGGCTTTGATGTTGACGCGTTATTCCAGGTGGTGCCATTGTTTGCGGTGATGCTCTGATTGGCGAAGACTTGTGCAAACGAAGACGACGTTGCCGCATAGAGCGCGAGATAGTCGCGCCACTCGGTTGTAGAAATTTCAGTCTCACACCGCACACCAAATGAAAGCATCGATGAGCCTGCGCTGTTTTGGGTAAGGTTTATGGCAGGAAGTGTCACCGTGCTGTCTGCACTTGTCGAATAGGGCGACTCGGTGTCGGCATAGAGAAGCACCGTACTGCCAGTCAGTGATGTCGTTGCAGTGCGCCACGTTGTGTTCCCCGATTGTGTCCAGCCTGCTGGTAACGAAGGCGCCGCAACCGTCGCGAAGGTCTCCGTGAGTGGAGACGATGTTGCAGGCGAAGTGCTTAGTATCGCGCTGCCCGGCGCAGCAATATCAACACTCAGTGCCCCGTAGTTTGAGTACGAAGCAAGCGTGTCGCTGCTGTTCGTGGCGGCAACACAGATAATGTTTGCAAGGTCATATGCGCACGGATAGGTTGGCGTCGCGTCGTTATTTCGACCATCATTACCCGCAGCCGCAACGAAAATGCCCGGAAACGCTCGAATAGCTTCATAGATTGCTGTTGACGAACCGGTGCCGCCAAACGACGCGTTGATAACGCTCGCTCCGTTATACGTTGCAAAATCAATGGCGCGCACGATTTGGTCCGTGGTGAGTGTTGATTTGAGCGACATTATTCGTGCGCCACTGCCGACGCCAGCTACGCCGACCGCGTTGTTGTGTACCGCCGCAATCGTGCCTGCCACATGCGTACCGTGCATGCCTTCATTTGCCTCTTCGCGATCGACGTTCGGGAAGGGGTCGGTATCGTTGTCTTCAAAGTCGTATCCTGACACACAATTGCCGAGTGCGGCGCCAGTCTCGCTGACACATGATGCACCATTCCACATATTCGCCGCAAGGTCGGGATGGGTATACGCAACACCGGTATCAAGCACGGCAACAATCGGTGCGCCAGCGCTTGTCGACGCGGTCGCCGCATCGTAAAAATCCCATGCGGTTTCTGCACCAATAGTGTCCATCCCCCAGAGCTCACTTATGAGGGAGTCGTTACTTGCGCTCACATAATAACGATAATTAGGCTCTGCGTATTCCACACTCGGGTCGAGCGCAAGGGCTTCCGCATACGCAACCACATCCACTGACGGATCAACTGAAAACTTTGCGATTCCTGTATGCGATGCGACAGCTTCGGCTGCAGCGCCGTGTCGTGCAGCAAGCATATGCATATCACTCACGGCCCGCGCACGGCTCGTTGTTCGATATTTCACGATAACTTCTCCGGGGACATATGCCGCCTCCGCCACAACAGGCGTCCGCTCCGCAGCCTGCAGTCCAAAAGGTACCGCTAGTAGCACGATGAGCGCGCTCACAAACATTCTTTTCATGCGCACGAGTATACCACGAAAAAACAGAGCGTCGCACACGCTCTGCTTTCTTGTCTTCAAGAACGCATCCTTAGATACCTTCCGTGCGAAGCTCCTCAATTATTTTCTTTGCTGCCTTTGAAAGCTTCTTCGGCATGTCAATTTCTACCGAAACAACGAAGTCGCCACGGTCGCTCCCGCGCCCCTTGGGGACGCCACGATTTTTAATGCGAAGTGTTTCGCCGTGCGTGACACCTGCGGGGATTTCGAGCGGCATGTCGCCTTCGAGTGTTGCGACTGAGTAGGTACCGCCGAGGAGTGCATCGGTAAGCTTCACGTGGAGCGTGCTGCGGAGCGTCTCGCCGTCGCGGGTAATGCTTGGGTGCTTTGCGACGTGCAGCTTCACGTATAAGTCACCCGAGGTGCCGCCACGCACTGCCTCGCCACGCCCTGTCATGCGAATCATTTCGCCATGCTGTACGCCTGCGGGAATAGAAATCTCAATCGATTCCGGTACGCGACGGACGCCTTCGCCGCGACAATCTGCACAGCGCTCTTTCGGAATCTTGCCAGAGCCATGACAGTGCGCACATTCGCGTACCGCGACAAATTGCCCCATAATTGTTTGCCGCGCCTCGCGCACTTTGCCTTGCCCATTACAGTGCGAACATGTTTCCATTGAAGTACCTTTCTTTGCACCCGAGCCATCGCAGGTTGCGCACTGATTTACTTTTGTAAGTGTCACCGTACGCTTCGCGCCAAAAATCGCTTCCTCGAAGGTGAGTTCAATATCTATCGCAACGTCGTTACCGCGCGCGCGACGACCGCCACCATTACCGCCGAAACCGAAGCCTTCAAAGATGTCATTAAGGTCGAATTCGACACCATTTGCGCCGCCAAAACCCTGGAAGCCGCTAAAATCGAAGCCGCCAAAACCACCCTGCGCACCTGCGCCGCCAGAATACGAACGGCCATACGCGTCATATTCTGCACGCTTTTTCTCGTCGCCGAGCACCGCGTACGCTTCTGAAATTTCTTTGAACTTCGCTTCGTCGCCTGTTTTCTTATCGGGATGGTACTGTGCCGCAAGCTTCCGAAACGCTTTCTTGATTTCGTCATGTGAGGCGCTTTTTTGCACACCTAAGAGCTCATAGTAATTCTTCATGCTTTGTATACTAGAGATTTCTTGCGCAAAGTCAACACAGAAAAAAGAGGGGTGGTGTACCCCTCTCCTGCGCTGCTTTGCGCGCTCAGACCATGTAGACGTAGTCGTCCTCATCGCTGTCAGCGACTTCGAACTTGTGCATCTCCCAAAACGGAATCGCGGGCGCGTCCACGTTTTTTGCAACAATCTCGGAAAGGAACTGCTCGGCGCAGAACTCTTTAACGATACGCATGATTTCGCTGCCGATGCGCGCACCGGCATTCGGCACCTTGATCGCATGGATGTTGAATGCTTCGTCGTCGACGGAAAATCGCAACGAAAACTTGGGGCACTCGAGCATGATGCTCTCATCGTCAGTTTCTGCCGAGAGGTCAGCAAAACACCCGCTCAGTTGCCCTACAAAAACATGTTCTGCGTAATTCATGAACTACTCTCCTTGGTTTGATTGATTAAAAAAGAACGATACGCTTATGTACTCTACTACGTATCTTGCAGATGTCAATACTACTCAGAGCGGAGAAAAAGCGAGAGAAAACTTCAAGAATGGGATGAAATTGCATTGGTTGGAGGGAGTAAGCGCAGGAGCTGTACATAACGTACGGCGAGAAGCGAGCGACTGAAGCCGATGCAAGTTCACCACAAGGGTACTTCATTTTTATAGTCGCTAGTGCTCCTTAAAAATTAGGTCGCGCCCATTTTGGGAGTTTTATTCGCTTTTTACCATTTTCATGAAAATGTCGTGCGATATATGGACTTTTCCGCGTGAAAGCATATCTTTCTTCCCTTCTTTTTGTCTATCGCGGAGTTTCATTTTTCGAGAGATATCGCCGCCGTAAAGATATCCGGCGACGTCTTTCGTAATTGCAGAAAGTGTCTTTGTTGCCATTGCTTTGCCGCCGACTTCTGCTTGGATTTTGCACTTGAACTGCTGACGTGGGAGAATGTTGTAGAGCTTGTCAACGACAGCACGCGCTTCTGTGAGTGCTCGAACCTGCCCAATTACGCGTGAGAATGCGGGTACGAGTTCGTCGGCCACGAGCACGTCGAGGCGCGCAACAGACGCGGGGCGCATCTCAGCGATTTCATATGAGAGCGAGCCAAAGCCAGAGGTTGCATTTTTGAGCTTGTCGAAGAAGCCACGCATGAGTTCGCGGAGCGGCATTTCGATGCCGAGCATCGCACGTCCGTCGGCAAAAGTTTCGGTATCAATCACGCTTCCCTCATGGTCGTAGAGGAGTTGCATGATGTTACCCATGAATTCTGGCGGCACAATAATTTGTCCGAGAATCCATGGTTCACGAACAGAGATTTCGCGCGTGATGTCGGGGAAACGCGATGCGGCATAGATATTCTCCACTTCACCGCGTTGGTTGGTGATTTCATATGAAATTGATGGCGCGGTGATGATAAGCTCCATGTTGAATTCGCGCTTGAGACGTTCCGTGACAATTTCAAGGTGGAGCATACCGAGGAACCCACAGCGGAAACCGCGCCCGAGCATGCCGGATGTTTCTTCTTCGTAAGAAAGTGAGGAGTCAGAAAGGCGTAGACGGTCGAGTGAGTAACGCAGCTGCGTGAAGTCGTCTTGCGATTCCGGAAAGAGTGATGCCCACACCACGGGGTATGCTTCGCTGTAGCCAGGAAGCGGCTCTTTTGCGCCACCAAATTCAGCGAGGGTGTCACCAACACGCACTACGCCCGGTTCTTTGATGCCTGTGACGACATAGCCAATTTCACCCGCCTTGAGCACATCACACGCAATTGCCTCTGGCTGCATAATGCCGATTTCCTGCGCAATAAAATCAACATTCGCGTTGAGGAATTTAATCTTTGCCCCTTTTGAGACAGAGCCTTCCATGACGCGAAAATACGCAATGATGCCCCGGTGATTTGAGTATTGACTGTCGAAAATGAGACCGCGGAAGTCTTTGTCTATTTCAATGAGCGGCGCAGGGATTTTTTCGCAAATTGTCGCAAGGAGTTCTGGTACGCCCGCACCAGTTTTGCCGGACACTTCGAGAATATCCTCGCGAGCACAGCCCAGCAACCCGATAATCTGCTCGCCGATTTCGTCAACGCGCGCTGCCATCATGTCGGTTTTGGTGAGAACAGGAATAATCGTAAGCCCCTCTGCGCGCGCCATATGGAGCACGGTAATCGTCTGCGCTTGCACGCCTTGTGTTGCGTCGACAAGAAGCAGCACGCCTTCGACAGCGCCGAGTGCGCGCGACACCTCATAGGAGAAGTCGATGTGTCCGGGGGTATCGATAAGGTTCAAAATATACTGCTCGCCCTTGTGCGTATAGTGCATGCGTGCAGGCTGAAGCTTAATCGTAATGCCTCGCTCTCGCTCGAGATCCATAGAGTCGAGAACTTGCTCTTGCATTTTACGCGTTTCTACAGTTTTAGTCACTTCTAAAAGCCGGTCCGCCAGCGTTGACTTACCGTGATCGATATGGGCAATGATAGAAAAGTTGCGAATATGCATGGTTGTTGTTTAAGTTTCTCGAGTGTATACTATCTATATATGAAACACAAGAATACAATTATATTTGGCATTGCCCTTGTTGCGATTTTTGGTGCTATCTTCGGCACCCGCGCATGGCAGGAAAGCCAGCCTGGACAATACGACGAGTTTGCCCAGCATTTGAAGGACAGCGGCGCAGTATTCTACGGCGCATCATGGTGTCCGCACTGTGCTGAGCAAAAGGCTCTTTTTGGAAACTCCTACAAGCTCCTCCCGTACAAGGAATGTTCTGTCGGTGCAACTGCCGCATCGGGTCAGACACAGGAATGTAAGGATGCTGGCATTACCGGCTACCCAACCTGGCGTTTTGCAGACGGCTCTGAACTTTCAGGACAACAGTCGCTCGAAGTTCTCGCAGAAAAAACAGGTTATCAGCTGAATGGCGCAACTACTGGTTCAACACGTCTTAAGGAAGGAGCAGAAGGTGATCCGAACATGATTGGCGGTGATGCAAGCTACGGATCCGAAGAAGAAATAGCTTCAACAACCGTTATTATTGAATAGACAAACGACCTGTCTCATCACAGGTCTTTGTGTAACTTTATATCATTATGCTCATCGAAACACTTAACCTTATGATTGCCTCAGGCGCGCTCGTTATGCTTGTTGCGCTCGCTGTACTCTCTCTCGACCTTTTCTTTACACAAGGCAAGCACCTCGCAAACAACCTTGCACCGTATGCCCTCTACGGCATTCTCGCACTCACGCTGAGCGGGACGGCGATGTCGCTTTTCTACTCTGAAGTCCTCGGGTTTATCCCCTGCGCACTCTGCTGGCTGCAGCGAGTCTTCCTCTATCCGCAGGCACTCATGGCAGCCGGCAGCGCATGGTGGAAAGATAGCGCCATGCTTCCCCGCTACGGCATCCTCCTTTCTATTGCAGGCCTTCTCGTCTCACTCTACCAATACGTCTATCAAATGCTCCCCCAGGGCTCGCTCCCCTGCCCGGCATCAGGCACCATCGACTGCCTTGATAAAGTCATCAATGAATTCGGCTTCATGACCTTCCCGCTCGTCTCAGCAATTACCTTCGTCTTCCTTATCGTCCTCTACATCCTCTTCTCAAAAACAAGAACCTCGTAGTACAGTCGCCGTAAGTCCCCCTCCATTAATGGAGGGGGACTTACTAAGTCCGTTCGCTACAAATACATTCCAACTACCATACAGCGCAAGAATACCTCTATCGCACAAAGAGCCCTCCATTAATGGAGGGCTCTTTGTACTATTTTCTGAACGTTGGCACCAACAGGAAATGAAGCGGGTACATTCTTTTGAACCACTCAAGAGATCCAGGTGCCACAGGCTGCATCTTTGCGTATTTTTCAGCTTTGGCTTCTGCAGATACATTCATTGCTGCTACAGCAATAGGCAGCGACCTAGATCCGTTCGTAAGTAGTTTTTGTATGCGCGCAATATTCCCATAACCAACCTTAAGCGTACTAGATATATCATCATGTGAGACACCGTGTGTAAGCATTGACGCAATCAGCAGTCTTCTACTAATCATAAAAAGCTCATTCTCAGTGAGCACATCAAAGAGAAAGCGTTTTACATGGAGTGGTTCATGCATAGTGTCGAGCACTGTCATCAGTGTCTCCGACATATCGCGACAATCCTCTTTAGTAAAATTTTTTGTTGGTATCTTCATGCATGCAGTATACAACAAAAATTCTAAAACAGAGAGTCCTCTATCCCTCCATTAATGGAGGGATAGAGTTGTGCCGTGGTAGTACAAACAAAAAAACAGGGTAACTACCCTGCTGCTTCTTCTACTTGTATCGAGTGCTTTATGTTGGCATCTACCTATCTTGCAAGCGAGTGAACAAGTAAAAGTCGTAGCGATAGCGGAGATTTTTATTTGTGAACGAGCGCAACAAGAAGCGAAGCGTCATCTTGCAAGCGAGTGAGAGTCGTAGCCAAAGCGTAGCGCTAGCGGAGATTTGGATATGACCGAGCGAGTGAAGCAAGAACACCAGTGGAGCGAAGCGGAATGTGTAGCCTCCCCGGTGGGGAGAGTTGGTAGATGCCACTGCTCACATAAGAAAAAGTACCTTTACGGTACTTTTTCTTATATCGAGTGCTGTATGTTGGCATCTACCTACTCTCCCCTGCTTGATGACAGAGTACCATTGGTTATGAAGGACTTAACTTCCGTGTTCGGAATGGGAACGGGTGTACCCCCTTCGATGAAATACCAACATAGAGAACTCGATAGCTGATGTATCTTGTTCGTAAAGTTGAAGGAACAAATTAGTCGGCGCGCCAGACAGTGGGGTTGCCACATGCGAGGGATGAAGGGAGGAAACCCTGTACACGTGCCGCTGTTGGCGCGCCAGAGCATGGTTCGAATGAATTCAAACAATCCTCTGGCACGTCAACTACCTTGCGATATTTGACAATTACATATCTCAACAAAAAGCATTTTAAATATAATTCGCATGATCTTCACTTCAAAAGAATATATACACGATGTACATTATTCCTTGCAGGAAAATACGTCCGATTAGTACATCTCGACTAAACACATTACTGTGCGTACATCTAATGCCTATCAACCTAATAATCTCTTAGGGGACTTAACGAATACTAATCTTGGAGTTGACTTCCCACTTAGATGCTTTCAGCGGTTATTCATTCCGAACATAGCTACTCAGCGTTGCCACGGGCGTGACAGCTGATAGACCAGAGGTTCGTTCATCCCGGTCCTCTCGTACTAGGGACAAATCTCCTCAATATTCAACGCCTGCAGTAGATAGGGACCAACCTGTCTCACGACGGTCTAAACCCAGCTCGCGTATCTTTTTAAATGGCGAACAGCCATACCCTTGGGACCTGCTCCAGCCCCAGGATAAGATGAGCCGACATCGAGGTGCCGAACTGCGCCGTCGCTATGGACGCTTAGGCGCAACTAGCCTGTTATCCCCGAGGTAACTTTTATCAGATAATCTCCGGCCGCATCTAACGCGGACCGTCGGTTCACTATGCTCCACTTTCGTGTCTGTTTCGGTCTTACCCGTCACAGTCAAGCTGGCTTGTGCCATTACACTATCAGCACGGTTTCCATTCGCGCCTAGCCAACCTTGAGACCCCTCCGTTACAATTTGGGAGGGTAGCGCCCCACTAAAACTGCCTGCCACGCACTGTCTCTGATAGATTTTTTCTACCAGGTTAGAGACTACCAAAGTGAAGAGTGGTATTTCATATTTCGACTCCACATCCTCCGAAAAGGATGCTTCAAAGTCTCCCACCTATGCTACGCATCACATCAATAGCCTCAATACGAAGCTACAGTAAAGCTCTCGGGGTCTTTTCGTCTAACTGCAGGTACCCTGCATCTTCACAGGGATTGTATTTTCACCGAGCATGCCCTTGAGACAGTTTCCCAGTCGTTACGCCATTCGTGCACGTCGGAACTTACCCGACAAGGAAATTCGCTCTATTTTTCCTTCTCCTCTGCCCGAAAGCAGAGACATTTCACTATAGGACTCTATCTTCATCTTCAACTGAATGGTCAGATGTGCAACATTTGGTCTCTTGTTGGTTGCATGTGGATCACTCCTTATTTCTAAAGGTGAGGTAACTATGACTCGGCTGTTTATCCTATAATCGTTCCAATCCTTCTCTGCACATGTATTGCTACACATGCAGAGAACCTTAGAACGATTATAGTTATCGCTGACATTGACGGGGGCTTATAGAGCCCAGCCCACAATCTTACGACCATGGACCATCCCTATTTAACCTTCCCGCATCGGTCAGGCGTCACCTTCTATACATTGACTTACGTCTTCGCAGAAAGCTGTGTTTTTGATAAACAGTCGCTAGGAAATCTTTCGCTGCGGCCCCTCTATTTCAAGGGGCAGACCTTATCCCGAAGTTACGGTCGCTTGTTTGCCGAGTTCCTTAAGGGCATATCACTCGTTCGTCTTAGTCTTCTCGACTCTACCACCTGTGTCGGTTTGCGGTACGGTATCCATGTAGTTAACCCAAACGAAGTTTTTCTTGGAAGCGCGCTCCTCACACTTGACTTGTCCGTAGACTCATCTTGCGACCCTCCTTGGAGTAATGTGTGGCGGATTTACCTACCACACCTCCTCAGAGCTCCAACTGGAATCCAATAACCAGCTGTGAGTACAGCACTCCGTCCCTCCATAGGACTACATTGATGTGCAGGAATATTAACCTGCTCTCCATCGCCTCCCCCGTTCGGGATTGGCTTAGGACCGACTAACCCAGGGATGATCACCATTGCCCTGGAAACCTTGGTATTTCGACGGGAGGGGGTCTCACCCTCCTTGCGGTTACTTGTGCCGGCATTCTCACTTCGTAGCACTCCACCGTGGGTCACCCCTTGGCTTCAATGCGGCTACGAACGCTCTCCTACCACGCATACTAATGTATGCATTCGCGACTTCGGTACCATGCTTAAGCCCCGATCATTTTCGGCGCAAGGACTCTCGACCAGTGAGCTGTTACGCTTTCTTTAAAGGATGGCTGCTTCTAAGCCAACCTCCTGGTTGTTTGAGAATCCTCACATCCTCAAGTTGCACTGAGCATGGATTTAGGGACCTTAATCGGCGATCTGGGCTGTTTCCCTCTTGACTAACGGAGCTTCGCCCCCGTAGTCTAACTGCCGCGTTCTTAACCATCTGGTATTCGGAGGTTGACAAAAGTGACGAGATTTCTCCCTGTTCACTCTTACCAGTAGCTCTACCCCCAGTGGGAACACGCGACGCCAACCCAAAAGCTGTTTCGGAGAGAACCAGCTATTACGTAATTCGATTAGCTTTTCACTCCTTACCACAAGTCATCCCAAAGTTTTGTATCACTTACGGGTTCGGCCCTCCACGACCTTTTACAGTCGCTTCAGCCTGCTCATGGTAAGCTCATCACGTTTCGGGTTGTACCTATACTGTCAATTGGTCGCGCTATTCACGCTTGCTTTCACTACGCCTCCGTGGGATTGCCACTTAGACAAACAATATAGGTACACTCGCCGGCTCATTCTTCAATAGGCACGCTGTCGACCCTCAGGTCTTCAACTCCTTGTAGATGTATGGTTTCAGGTCTATTTCACTGTCCTCCCGGACTACTTTTCACCTTTCCCTCACGGTACTAGTTCACTATCGGTATTCAAAGATATTTAGCCTTACCAGTTAGTTCTGGTAGATTCAGACGGGCTATTCGTGTCCCGCCCTACTCAGGAACGAGGCCAAGAGAGTGTGTAAGATTTCGAATACAGGACTATTACCTGCTAGGGTTCATCTTTCCAGATGATTCTTCTATAATACACATTTTTGACTCTCCGCAACTAAATGCAGACCTCGCCCTACAACCCCGTACATGTAAACATGTATGGTTTGGGCTCTGCCCTTTTCGCTCGC
Source organism: Candidatus Kaiserbacteria bacterium RIFCSPLOWO2_12_FULL_50_10 (assembly GCA_001783515.1). Lineage (GTDB taxonomy): Bacteria > Patescibacteriota > Minisyncoccia > Phycocordibacterales > UBA918 > HO2-49-34. Next base: position 16,998 of record MFMN01000002.1, read on the forward strand.
CGCTACTTAGGGTATCGCAAGAAGCTTCTTCCTGTGCGTAATGGTACGCCACAAGATTGCTCTCAAGGCGTTAACCGCCCAGAAAGAAACTTCCGTTTATTGCTTTCTTTTCCTCTTCTTACTAAGATGTTTCAATTCAGAAGGTTTGCTCCTGCATACACAGGTTACGTGCGTAACACGTAGAGTTTCCTCATTCGGAAATCTCCGGATCGCAGACTCATTGGCGTCTCCCCGAAGCTTATCGCAGCCATTACACGTCCTTCATCGCTCTTTGAATCCAAGGCATCCACCATACACCCTTCTATTCCTGCAAGGAATAGTATACACCGCTGTATATATATTTTTTTGAGTGATGCGAATTCTTGCGCGAAGTAGTTACTCACCACCTCCTCGCTCATTCGCACTCATGCCTTGATGCTACATTTTTGTAGCATCAAATTATTTTAATTTTGCTCGATTTTATTCTGGTGCGCTGCCGACGAAAAGACCCGTTCAATCGAACTAAAATCTTTAAGCAGCGCACCTACCTAATTCTCACTTCTTCATGGAGCTTCAGTTAAGAAGTATTCCAATCATCAGAAGTGAGAACTGTTGAGATATGTAATTGTCAAACATCGACAGAGAAGGCTTCAATCGGGAACTCCTGTTCCCTCATGTCCTCCTCAGGTGCGCGTCATTATATTCAGGTCAGCGAGAATGTCAAGCGCCTTCCCCACCGCAATCTTCTTCGCACGACAAGCACCGCTTACCGTCAAGTGGATAGACCTCAACGCTATATATTCATGATATTTTTTTAAATAAAAAACCGTCTTAAGGTGACGGTTTTGAGTTCTCTGAGGAACTTCAGCAGTGTTCCTGAAACCAGGAAGAACAAGCATGGCAATCTATCGAACAAAACAACTTTGAGCAAACAGTATTCTTAACGTGCTATTAGTTTAAGCTTGAACTCGCCCCCTGCTGTATATCCAGCAAGATGATTGTCATCATTATCTTTCCACTGGAACATCTCGGCAAAGCCAAGGTCTACCAGCTCTTCGACCATTTTTTCGTCACATTCGAAGCCTTGAAAAGTGATCCCGTTCATCCATCTGCCATTTTTCTCCTCTGTGTGAAAATAGCCTTCTCGAAAACAATCTACGAGACCCTCCTTTCGGTATGTGACCATAAAAACGGCCCCCTCTTTGATATCCATCAAGAGCTTGAACGCTTCATTATGAACCTTCACTGGTTTAACAAAACGAATTCTCAGGTCGACTTTCATTTTTCATCCTTTCTAATGAGATTAGACATTTCCTGATACACAGGATACAACGCATGAATATATCCTGCGGCGTATTCTGTGTATCAAGTTTGTTAAGGAGAAGAAATAGTTGAAAGAACGATCTAACTAACAACACAATAGCATAACTTTAGTAATTCGTCAATCCCCTGCCGAGGTAGTTGCTTGCAGTCCCCTTTCATGAAGGTCGAGGTTACTGCTTTGACTCTGGATCCTTCCAGGATGACAAAAGGGAAATGTATGGTTTTAGAGTGATTGATGGTTAATGCTAACGTAGATTTAACTATTTAGTAATCGAAAGCAATACGTTTCACTTTTGTCATTCAGAAGGAATCCAGGCGTTATGGCAAAATCACGAGTATGTCTACTCGTGATTTTTCAGGGACACACGCGATGACGCGAGGTATTTTGATGATTATACGGTCTGGAGTTTTTGGGTAACGATTGCCTCGAGACGCTTGCATTCGCTGCGGAGCCAGTCGATTTCTTTCGCATAACCTTTTTGACCTTCGACCGCTTCTTCAAGGCGGTCGAGTCGAACTTTTATTTCATAGATTTCTCGACGGATGCTGTCGATAGACATGCTCATTTGATCCATCTTGTATTCAATCTGAGTGAGGCGGTGTTCTATGGCTTCGAAACGCTTTTCGAATCGCTCCCCCAACTCGTCAAAACGCATATTCATTTCTTCACGCATCTCAGCAAAGCCGCCAAGCACCGTATGCGCAAGCTTATCAAAATCGCTTTCCTTTTTCTCAGCAACCTTCTTCATGTTGCCAGTATACTGTTGTCCCAAACATCGTGCAATCATGTAAAAAATCACGAGTATGTCTACTCGTGATTTTTGTTCAGGAACGCATGCCGATGGCGTGGGCTTTTCTTTGTTTTTTCTGTGTTTCAGTGAGGGCGCTGTCACGCTTGTGTTGCATCATTTCATGGAGGTGTGACGCGGACTTCCCTTCGATTGCGGCGCGATGCGCTACAGAACGATTGATACGAATGAGTGCATCGAACTTCTCACTCACCCATGCGAATACGGTGCGGCAGGCGGTGAGTGCCATGTGTACAACGTAGTGGATGGTTTGACGGAACGTGTCGCTTTCAAATGCGTGCGATGCACGCGCTTCTGCATGTGCTATCTTGAGCGCACATACATCGAGGTACATGCGGAGCTTCGGCAAAAACCGTTCGCCGCGCGTACGTTCGACTCCGAAGAGGGCAATCAAAAGCCCGACCATAAGTGCACTGCCACCAAACCAAAGCATACAAAATTACTTTGCTGAGAAACGCTTCATCTCTGTGACGACAATGCGTTCACCGAACTTCTGTGTTGCAGAGGAAATGAGGTCAGCAATGGTCTTGCTTTCATCCTTGATGAACGCTTGCTCGAGAAGCACACGGTCCTTCCAGTAGCTTGCAAGCTTGCCTTCGAGGATTTTCTCGCGCATTGCTTCTGGCTTGTCCGCAACTTCTTCGAGGAAGACCGCGCGTGCCTTTTCCACTGCGTCTTCAGGTACGTCTTCACGAGTGATATACTGCGGGAACATTGCGGCAACATGCATAGCAATGTCCTTTGCGAGCGCTACATACTCTTCGTTCTTTGACACGAAGTCGGTTTCGCAGGAAAGCACCACAACTGCAGCGATTTCGTTATTGTGCACATACGCACCAATAGCACCTGCCGCGAGTTCACGGTCTGACTTCTTTGCGGCGAGCTCGCCTGACTTCTTGAGCATGAGAATACGCGCCTTTTCGAGGTCGCCGTCTGATTCTTCAAGCGCCTTTTTGCATTGCATGATTGAAACGCCGGTAAGGTCGCGGAGCTCTTTGAGCATGTCCATAGTGATTTCCATACTAGTTTTAGTTATTAGGTTTAAGTTATTTTTCAAATGAAAACGTACGAATAGTATCGTGCGCAGAAGTATAGCATACTTTTGCACGGATACTTCTTCGTACGTTTTCTAATGGTTACGCTGCCTTTGGCACATGTGACGGTTCGCTGCGTGAAGCCTGCGGACGTCCACCCTGTGCGCGTGGTGCGCGTGGGTGTTCACCTTCTTTACGGGCAGTGAATGGACGGCGTGGGCGGTCGCCACGGTCGCCACCACGCGGTGCACGATCACGGAACGAACGACGTTCACCACCTTCGCGCGGTGCGCGAGCAATGGCTACTGGCGGTACATATTCTGCACGTGCTGCCTTGTAGGTTGCGGCAAGCTCACCGAGGACAGTTTTCACTGCACCAACGAGCGAGTCGTTCATAATGTCAGGGTACGCGATGCCAGTGACATCGTTGTCGGTACCTGCAAGAGCAAGAATCTGGATACCGAGCTTCTTCGCTTCCTCAACAGGGATGAAGTTGTGACGAGCGTCAACAACGACAATCATTTTTGGAAGGCGCTCAAGCTTACGTACACCACCGAAGTTGTACGTAAGCTTCTTCATTTCGTGGTTGATCATACCACGCTCCTTCTTGGTGTACTTGCGATCAAGTTCACCAGTCTCACCTTGCGTGATGAGATCCTGAAGGCGAGCAAGGCGCTTGCGAGCTTCGGCAAAGTTCGTAAGTGTACCGCCAACCCAACGGTTGACAACGTACGACGCGCCGGCTTCGAGAGCGGCTTCACGGACGATTGTCTGTGATTCGTCCTTGGTGCCAATGAAGATAACATCACCACCATTGCGTGCAATGTTTGCGAGTGCTGTCTTTGCTGTTTCGAGAGACGCTGCGGTCTTCTCGAGGTCAATAATATCGGTTCCCTCTTTGGTGCCAAAGAGATATTGCACCACCGAAGGGTGGCGACGGCTCTTTTGGAATCCGAAGTGACCGCCAGTTTTGAAAAGGCGATCGACGAGCTGTTGTGTTTCGTTCTGCATAATAATTTAATTCGATGCAGTGTCTATAAAGATGACACCTATCGTGCGCGCACATTACCACGCTTCCCTACTTTTCGCAAGATACAGCTCCGCAGACTTCTCGCTATACTATCTCCATGAAATCTGTTCTGTTTGTCCAATTCCGTACGACACCCTTGCGTATTGCCGTCGAACAAGCACGTCATAGGCGCGCGCTTCCTCCGGATGTGTCGCTAACCTTTTGTTCGATATTCGACTTTACTGACGCTGCAGCGCTCCTTCACAAAGCGCGTGCGTATGACGCGCTTATGTTTGGCGGGTCGGGCGATTTTGATATTGACGGCGGCAGAGCACCGGGCGACTTCGGACGCACACAAACCCCGCACATACTCGAACTCATTCAAGACACCGTACAGGACGTCCTGCACGAAGATAAACATTTCTTTGGGATTTGCTTTGGACACCAACTCGTTGCTGAACTCTTGGGTGGAAAAGTTACCCATGACCATCGTCAGCAAAAATTCGGCACTCACACGGTGCTCAAGCTTCCTGATGGAGATACTGACGCACTTTTTGGAACGTTCCCCGAAGTATTCTATGCGCAGTATTGGCACAAGGATAGTGTCACGACACTTCCTCAGGGCGCCGTCACGCTTGCAGCAAGCCCTACCTGTAACTTCGCCGCGCTTCGCTACAGGCAGAACGTCTACACCACGCAGTTTCATCCTGAAATTGCCGCGACAGATATCGAGGGTATTCCGCGCCGAAAGACTTCCTACCTCGCAGAACCGCCAGCAGCAATCGACATGCACGAATCACCTGAAGCCGCATCGTTACTTTCTGCATTCTACGCGCGACTAAAAAACTCTCGGTAACGAGAGTTTTTCGTTATGCAGGAGTTTCAGATGTTTCCTTCTTCTTGTTTGTCGCAAGCTCTGGCTCAGGCTGCGACTCTGCGACAGGAGTCTCCTCTTCTTCTGCCTGCGCAGTCACGGCAACCACGACCTGCTCAGGGTCGTGCAGGAACACAACGCCCTGCGGTGCGACCAAATCTTTCACGCGAATGTTCGAGGTAAGGTCGATAAGCGATGAAAGATCAACCGTGATGTCATGCGGTAAATCTGCTGGCAGCGCTTCAACATGAATCTCATGGAGCACTTTGGTAATCACGCCAAGCTTTTCTGCAGGGGCTTCACCCACGAAGATAATCGGTACATCTACCTGCACCTTCTGCGTGGCATCCACCACGAGAAAATCGATATGCTCAAAACTATTGTCGAGCGCACTGTGTGCTAAAGCATGTACCAGGGTTGGCATCTTGGTACCATTCACCGAAAGTTCAACCACGGTCGACTCGCCGGCTTCCTTAAGGACTTTACTGAAGGCAGCGCCTTCGACAGAGATTGTCGTGGGCGATTGCGTCCTACCATACACAATCGCCGGCACCCTCCCTGCACGTCGCAGACGCCGCGCTTCATTACTCTTCACAACACGAGGCAGCGCCTCAAGGGTAATCGTCATAGAAAAAACACTTATGAAATAAATGGTGTTCTTGACACTCTTCATATAGTGTACACCCAATGGGCAAAAATGAAACTCCCCGCACTCCGTGCGGTACCGGGGAGCTTTGCTGCTGTAGGAGCCTTCTTACAGAAGCTGTTCAGGTTGTATGATATATTCGTTCACTATCGTTCCGAATATGTCGACAACCTCTTGCGAAAGCCCCCCAGGCTTTCTCACCCACCGGCGGCACTATTTTTTTGGTTGCATTCATCCATAAACATGAACTGATGGATGAATGCAACACTGCAGATAAAAAACCACACGCAAGGCGTATGATTTTGAACCTCCTACTCAAGAACAGCAAACTCAATCGTGATGCGGTTCGGATCGGTAGGGAATGAACTGCGCCACGCAGGCGTCATGCGATAGGTAATACGGTCAGCACCAGGATATTTAACCGCAATGGTTTGCAGGTCGTCAACCTTAATGCCTGCAAGCGCTGTGGCAATTTCCTGTGTGGGAAGCTGTGCAACAAAGCGAGCTTGTCCGCCAAGCGTAAACTGTATCGGCGCGTTTGGTGCGAGAGAAGCGACCTCCTGTGTATAGGCGAAACTCAGTACCGTTGGGTCAACAATCGTGAAATCACCTTCTAGCTTTTCACCTCTCGTGGCGAGCACCGCCTTCGCAAGATCGCGAGCACTAAAGATAGGCGCCTTGATGGTGCCGCGCACCACAAGTGTTGCCTCGGTATCTCCGCTCCCTGTTTCTATGTCGTCGGTGTAGGTAATCACCGCACCCGCAGCGTACATGACCTGATCAGCAACTGCTTGTTCTTGGAGCGACGCCATGAGCTTCTCTGCGAGTGCTGCATCAACCTGCGCACGCACCTCTTCGCGGACGCTATCCTCGACAATGGCGCGCTTGCCGATAAAACCACCCGTAAATGCTTCAGTTGACTTTGCGTAGACCTTTGCATATTGCTCAGTGTCGTCCTTAAGTCCGGGAACAGTGAACTGTGCTGGCGCAATGTTACCTTCTTCGCCAGGAGTATCTGCAAATACCTTTGCGGCAACAGTACCTGCAGTCACCGTGCCGTCCGCAGCAACGGTGTAGCCAGGGACCGTCGCTGACTCCTGTATGCGGAAAATAAGGCCATTCGCTTCGAAACGGGTATTTTTTGTGAGCGCAAATGAATCTTTACTGAATTCGTTATAGATTGTGATTGCGCCAGACGCCGCCGCACGCACTTCATCAATGCCCTTTGCAGCAATAGGCGCACGAGCTTCGAGCTCTTTCGTGACGAGCGCATACGGAAGTGAAGAACCGTCTCCTGCAGAGAGCTGCGACTCTACTGTCGCATCGAGCGTTCGGGGCACCACGGTAATGATGGCGGTGGCGGTAATGTGCACCACATACAAAATGACCGCAGCGACAACCACTGCACCCGCCGCCGCAAGGCGAACGTACCGCCCAAAAGGTGACGGCTGCAATGACATTTTTTGGCGAAGCGGACGGCCGACGTTTGCAAATTCCGCAGGCTCGTTCCGTGCATGTGTCGCTCCGCGCAGCGGACGAACATCGCGCAGTTCACTCACGGCATCATGTTCAAACGAGGGTTCTTCCACTGACATGCGCGAAACCTCCTGCATATCGCGGGGTGGCAACTCTTCACGAACACGTTCGCGCGGGCGCGAATCTTCAAGGTCGCGCGACTGCGTGCGACGTGGCGCACGATTGGGACGAATGTCTTGCAGGCTCCATTCTTTCATAGTTGATAGTATACGTTAAGTTGTATGAAATACATAATAAATGTTATGCGGTAACCGCGACTGGAGGTGCCACCTCCGCGATTTCCGCCGTACTTCCTGAAACAGGAGCAGCAGCCTCGGGTTGAGGAACTTCTTCGGATGCAGCAAGCTCCTCACCGGTCATAACCTCGACCTCGTCATACGAGATGTCGTGATTGAGTGCGTGGATAATGGCGTCTTCACGAAGTGTGGTGAAACCATTGGCTCGTGCAGATGCGTAGATTCGCTGCTCGTCGGCACCTTCGAGGATAATTTTTTGTATATCCTCGGTAATGTCGAGGGCTTCAAGCATGGCGATGCGTCCTTTCTTCCCTGTTGGCGATGCTGCTGACGGCATTGCTTGCAGGAGGTGATCGCTCTGCGGAATGCGCGAGTGATACTGTGGCGGAAGGTCAGCAAATTCTTTTTGAATCATCATCTCCATGGCTCCGGCGCGCGCGATAGGTTTTGCATTATCCTTCACGAGTCGCTGCACGAGTCGCTGCGCGATAGCAATACGCAAAGTTGGGGCGATAAGATACGGGTCGACACCCATGTCGATAAGACGGGTGATGACACCAATAGCGCTGTTGGTGTGAATCGTAGAAAGTACCAAGTGCCCCGTCAGCGCTGCTTGCACCGCGAGCTGTGCGGTCTCGCGGTCACGAATTTCTCCTACCATGATAATGTCCGGGTCCTGACGAAGGAGACTTCGCAGGCCCGAGGCAAACGTATAGCCGATTTCTGGCCTGACCTGTGACTGTGAAATACCCTCGATGTTGTATTCGACAGGGTCTTCGAGAGAAATAATATTTTTCTTCTCTCGGTCGAGCTCCTGAAGCATTGCGTAGAGCGTTGTTGTCTTACCTGAACCGGTCGGCCCTGAGAGCAGGATGATGCCGTGAGGACTTTTGAGTGCCTTGCGAATGGTTTCCGCAACATGAGGCGTGATACCAATTTCTGCGAAGGTGCGTGCACCTTGCATGGTGTCGAGAATACGCATCACAATTTTTTCTCCTTGCGACGTCGGCAGCACAGAGACACGGAAGTCAACTTTTCGGTTGTGGATTTTTACGGAAAAACGACCGTCTTGCGGCTTGCGCTTTTCGTCAAGGCGAAGCTGTGCGAGAATTTTAATACGCGCGATAACCGACGGATGGATACGCTTCGGCAGCTCAAGTGAACGAACAAGCTCACCATCAACGCGGAAACGAACAACAAGGAGCGACTCGTATGGCTCAACATGAATGTCAGACGCACGACCGTCAATGGCGTAGCGCAAAATAGTGGAAACAATTTTGGTGACTGGCGCGTCTTCGGAGAGTGCATCGATTTCATTATCGCCAACCTTTGCTACCTCTTCATCGAGTGAGGCGATATCGGTGTCGATTTCGCCGAGCGCCTCACCGACGTCGCCGCGAATGTTTTCGTAGGATTTTAATGCATTGCTAAGGTCCTGCTCAAGGAGCACCTCAAGCACGTAGGTCACCCCGCGATTACTACTAATGAAGTTGAGTGCATCACGAAGCCCGGGCGTATCGGGGTCGGCGACGCCGACGACAAGCGTGCCGTTGGTAAGTTCAAGCGGCACCATGCGATAGTGCTTTGCAGATTCTTCAGCGATATACTGCAGCACGTCGTTCTTGATACGCACTTGTGGATCAACCGCACGCGAAGGAAGGTCGTAATACTGCGACAAGAGCCCGCGAAGCGCCTCCGCCGGCACACCAAGCTCAAGGAAAACGGCCTCCTCGCGCAAGCCTTCATTTTGGATACGCCCCTGTACGTACGCGATATGCTCGTCAGTGATGTAGCCGTGTTCCTTGAGAAGTGATGCGTACTGCATGAGAGTATAAACTTAAGACCGCATCGCATGCAAAACTGGCACCCGTGCCAGTTTTGAAGCGGCTACCTAATAAATGGATTGTTTCTTCCGCTTTCTTCTGGTTCCGGCGTTTTCGTAATACGTGTATAGCCGTCGAGACGAACATCGCGAATCGTCGTCTCAAATCCTGAGACGGTCGTTAAGAAGTTAAGTCGCGACTGCACTTCCTGTGCCTTTGCAGACACATTCTCAATAGCAACACCGCTGCCGAACATACCACCCGTGAATTCCGAGAGGAGGTAGCCGCCAGCAAAAATAAGTGCAATAGCGAGGAATGGAAGTATTTTTTTAAATGATGATGACATAGTGGCAATACGTTATGTTAGAGCGAGAGTGCAGAGACGCGGACACGAATGGTGAACGACAGAATATCCGACGCATTCTCGTTGTTAAACTTCATATAGGTAATTGTGTACGGCTCGAGCGTTGACTCAATCTCGCGAATAAAGCCTTTGAACGCATCGTACGTACCCGACACCGTGAGCTCTACTTCTTGTGTCACAAAGTCTGCTGCGCTTATAGCGCCTGCGCCCACAATACCCGCGCCGCGCTGCACCTCAAATGGATGCACCGCAACAAGCGAGAGCCCGTGCGCATACACCGCCTGTTCAAGATTGTAGACAATCTGCGCTGCTTGTACGCCCTCAGCACCAATAAACTGCTGCAAGCGATTTGTCTCTGTAACACTCAGTGCGTCGCGACGACGAAGGAGTGAGGTAATCTGCTCGTTGTAGGACGAGATATTTGCGAGTACTGCAGCATATTCGTCAACGCCTGCCCGCAAATCTTGGACCAGCGACCATTGCGGACGAACCACAAAGAAGCCGAGAATAACGACGAGTGCGACATACGTAAGTGTGCGATAGTTTCCAAACATATAAAAGAATTATCGAGAGGTACTGGTGGTGGCTTGTAATGGCGTTGTTGTTGCTGTCGTAACAGACTGCACGCGAGCAACAGGACGCGGTGCGCTCGCGAGAAGTGCCTCACGTGTTGCGCGTGCGTTCACGGCAAAGAGCGTGTCGCGACCAATATCACCTTCGCGAATCTCAATGCCTGAAACGGTAACCTGACTCAAGAGTGACTCAGTGCGATACAGCGCTGACTGCAGCACGATCTGTGCAAACTCTGGCGAAACGCCGCCGAGCGTAAGACGAAGCGAGCCAGTGTCGTCAAGCTGCGCTTCGAACGACTGATAGAAGACGCTCTCGGAAACGGTTGATTCGAGTGCAGTAAACACACGTGACGGCTCTAAGCGGTTCGCAAGCAAATACCGCGCGGCACGAACCCGGCGGTCAAAGGCAACCAGCTCTTCGTACGAGGCGCGAGTAACAACAGTTTCCGCACTTGCGATGTCTGATTGAATACGAGTGAGTGATTTCTGGAGATAAAATCGATACCCATACACAGCGGCTGAGGCGAGGAGCGCAAGCACGAGAAGACCAACGGAGAGTTTCTCGATTGCGGTTTGCTCTTGCTTTTTTTCGACACGCTTGGGACCAAAGGAAATGTTTTGTGCGGATGCGGATGTACTACTAGTAGGTGGCATGCCGCTAGTATACGCCACATTACGAAAAGCAACCTGTGGACAGCGATTGTCTCGTGGCACCACCCTCCGTTGTTGTGTCGCGCTTGCTGTATGTGATAGAGTGTGTACTATGAAATTCAGTTTTGATCATTTTAGACAGGAGGCACCCGTGGAAAAATTTGATGTACGCTGGGCAGAAGCCTATGCACAGATTCCTCTTCTTGAGGTTGTCGATCGCCTCGCAGGCGACAAGACCTATCTTGCCGAGGAGAAGCGAAAATTCGAGAGTGGCGAAATAGAAAATCCCACGCTTACGTATCCGTATATGAGCGCCGCCGAGCTTGAGGATACTGAACGTCGACTCCTTCACCTCAAGGACGACGTCGCCCACGACATGACGCGTGTGACGGACGAACCTACAAAAGCAATTGCGCAAGCATATCGCTGGCGCACCAACGAACGAATCGCTGAGGTGCGCATGCTCAAGGCGAGCGCCGCGGGCGACATGCGAAGGTTTGACCGCTACACACGCTTTGTACACGGCGCACCATCGCCTGAGCTTTTTAACTACACGTTAGAGGAAATCCGAGGAACCTTTTCACCCTATCTCGCAGACGAGCGCGAGGAGGTCCGTGCTGCGACGGCGCATTTTCTCGACACACTCCCCAAAACCACAGAGCCGTCGACTATTTCCCTGCCGCCAGCTGAGCTTGTGGCAACAGTGCACGCAAGCACGAAGGAACATCTTGGACATCTCATCGACCCATCACTTCAAGAAGGCGTGCAGCATGACGCCACAGCAATTGCGCGTGCGTTTACCTACGCACTTGCACATGGTGGTTTAGATGGCTGGACAGTCGTTATCACACCGTCCGTAACCGCGATTAACACGAATCAGGAGAAACATCTCGTTGAGGTTCCTGCAAAGCGACGTCCGGTGAGCACGCAAAAACTTCGCGAGCTTATCGTGCATGAAATCGGCACGCATGTTGCACGGCGTGAAGCGGGGGAGCACACCGGCATGCACTTGCTTGCAACGGGGCTCGACCGCTACATCGTCGGCGAGGAAGGTGTTGCGACCTTCCATGAGCAAGGCATTCGTGGATCACTCAAAGAATACGCAGGGCAGGAACGTTACCTCGGGACTGGGCTCGCCCTTGGCCTTGACGGCACGCCGCGCACCTTCCGTGAAGTATACGAAATCCTGAAGCTCTACAACCTCGCAAAGGAACTGCGCGACAAGGGGGTGTCGCTCGAAGGTGCTACCAAGAAAGCGCTGTCAAAAGCATGGCTCTCTACCCTTCGCACCTTCCGCGGGACTGACGGCAAGACACCTGGTGTTGCCTTTACAAAAGACATCGCGTATCGCGACGGCAACATACGACTCTGGCAGCGTATCATGGAACACCCTGAGGAAATAAAACGCCTCAGCAGTGGCAAGTACGACCCAAGCCAGGAGCGACACCGATGGATTCTCGATAATCTTCACATTCTCGAGGATGAATTCGAGAAACTCTCGAGCGGAGAATAAACACCTACGCATAAAACCCGCTTCAGCGATGAAGCGGGTTCTTTTTGCGTTTTTCCTCTGCGCGCTTAGATTTCTTTACTGACATCAATAAGGAAATTGCCGGCGATAGCCGCACGACCGAGTAAGAAGGAGTGCTTCATGGTGCTACGATCAGTAATACCGACTTCTGTTGTCACTGACTGACCGTTAATCACGAGCGTGAGCGGAATTTTATACCGCATCTCTACTTGTCCATGCGCACTGCGCACACGCTTTTGCGTAAATGTTTCAATCTGGAAGATGCGTTCCGTCGTTCCTGGATGCACGCCGTCAAATACCGAAAAGCGCAGGTAGCGCTTCCCTTTTTCTTCGATAACGCCATGCACCTTTGCGTGGAGCGCGCCACCGAATGCGCCCGTGTCAACGCGCGCGATACTATCGTGGAGTCCGAGCGCAGGAATGCTCACGTGCGCCGTGCGTCCTAATATAGGAAGTGTTGCTGTATGCATAGAAATACAATACCACAGGGTATCATTTTATTTTACCGTTTTTGAGCGGCTCTGTGGTGAGTACCACAAGCTCCTCGACACGTCGAATATCGGCAAGGAGTTTCGAGCGATCCTTGTTGGCGAGAATAAGGTTAAATACCGAGAGTCCGCCGTTTTTTGCAAACCGCGCGACATCGCCTCGCTTCAAGTGAGTCGTCATCGACACAAACGATTCGAGTTCTTTTACTTTCTTAATGCCTGCAATTTTCGTAATCACCCCTTCTTCTTTGGGGAACCATTTCATAGCTGCAGCTGACTTTGTGCAACGCTTCGGGATGACGGGCTTCTTTCCCATGCGAATAAGCACGTCGTTCATGCTGTGGTTGATGTCGCACGAAAGCGCATGCAGCCGATGACGGAAACCGCCAATGCGCGCACCGATTTCGATAACTTTCCACTCTTCGTCAATACGAAGCAGTTCGACATGCACCGTCGTGCTGCGTAGTCCGAGCGCATGCACACCCTTCGCGGCAACCTCTTCGACGCGTCGTATTGTTTCGGGGGTGAGTTTCGCAGGCGTCATCTGGAGATAGCCGTAGAAATCTTGATGTCCAATATCCTTCCCTGTTTTAATACGGACCAGCGGACAGAAGTACACCTTGCCGCGAGCGCTCACGTACGCATCGACGGAATACATAATACCTTCCATGTATTCCTCGGCAATAACGCGCGGTTTCTCGACTCGTCCATTCTCCGCATAGACGCGCTCAATATTTGCAAAGGTGAACTTCAATGTTTTCGCAAGCTCTTCCTCGTGGTAACAGATCGTTACCAGCATACTTTGCGCAAGATTTGCCGGCTTCACAATCATCGGGAAGCCGATTTTCTTTATAATTCGTTCGCGTTCGGCATCGGTGTTTTCTTTGACGCGCGTGTACTTCGGCGTGATTTTTTTGTCGTAAATTTTGAAGCGGCGGCGCATGTGAAGTTTATCAACCGCCCAGACGAGCGACTCGGTGCTCGGCGTCTTCAAATACGGCACGTTCGGAATAACCGCAATAAAGTCCGCCATAAATGACTCATTCCGCGAGGTGATTGCGACAAGCTCGTTCTGATACGGCATGAGTGCTCGTGCGATAGCGTCTGAGTTTGTGAGGTCAACTTCAAGCAAGATGTCGAGCCCGGGATAATCCCTCTGCGTGCGCCCACGATTTCGCTGACTGTTCTCGATTAACATAATCCGATATGTTTCGCCGACGGTCTTCTCGTATGCGCGAATGCTCTTGATAGTTTCTGCAGGAATTCCTGAGACAAAAGCAATGATATTCTTTGTCGCCATAGACGAACACATTACCCGTATATGCATGACAGGTCAAGATGTTGACGCCCCTTGCAACCTCTGCTAAAGTTCGCGCATTATTACTTCATTTAATATCTATTTCTATGGGAATGCTTGCATATAATCAGGTGGTGCCGAAGCGAGTTATCGTTTTCGAGGAGGAGCCGTACGTCGTACTTGGTTCACATGCGTTTAGTAAACAGCAGCGCAAGGCAGTGAACGTCGTGAAGATGCGCAACTTGAAGACCGGGCGTTTTGCGGAAGTTACGTTCCATCAACAGGACACTATCGAGGAAGCTGAGATTGAAAACAAAAACGTACTCTACTTATATGAGAACCGCGGTGTGTACGTATTCTGCGACCCGAAGAACCGTGCGGAGCGCTTTGAGCTTTCACCAGAAATTGTCGGCGACGCTATCAAATTCGTCCCCGTCAATACTGAGCTCGAAGCGATGATCTACGAAGAAGAAATCATCGGCGTCACGATTCCTATCAAAATGACTCTCAAAGTTAAGGAATCAGCACCCGCCGTCAAAGGCAATACATCCTCTGGTGCAACCAAGGAAGCGATTCTTGAAACGGGCGCAAAGGTGCAAGTCCCCCTCTTCATCAACGAAGGCGACCTCGTCGCCATCAACACCGAAGAAGGCGCGTACTCAGAACGCGTCGAAAAGGCATAGTACAACGCGCCCCACGGCGCGTTTTGCGTGCTTGTGTTCTGTAAAAATGTATGGCATAGTCCTGACGTTAGTCCTTTTCTTCCTTTCCCTCAACTCAAGGAGTCATCATGCTCGTCCATCGTACCACTACCCAGGAAGCGAAAAGTTTTTTTGAAGCATGCAAAATCGCCGAAAACGGCGGTGAGGTTGTCATCTGCACCGTCCCCGACGACAAAGACGCCAAGTACGTGTCACATCCGAACGGCCTTCTCTTCAAGACGAAGGAGGACGAAGTCTGGCTCAACAACGCCAGGCTGCTCTATAAAGGTGACTACGACGACGCCATCCCCCACCCCGACGGTGTCATCATTCTCCGCAAGGGCGAACTCATCCTTTGTGACGGAGGCACGGAAATGCCCCTACCCGCGAAGAAGAAGCCGTATACTGGGTGGATTTCTTGCTCACGCGGTGCTGTCCTTGTGTTCGAAGACGAACTCTGGCTCAACGGTATGGAATTCCTCTACCGCGGAGCGCTCAAGTGCAGTGCCCACCCCCGCGGCGGACTGGTCATTCAAACACCTGATTCGTTCATTTGGATTCCCACGTAAGGAATCTGACCTTCCCTCGCTGCCACTTCGGCGGCGGGGGATATTTTTTGCCCACACGTTCGCGAAGTGCTTGCGGCGCCCGCAGCTTTCTGATACGGTACAGACATCTTGTTCTCTACTTAGGAGGTTCTATGAAACCAAAAGGCGTTTTCACCCATGACGACATCGCGGCGCTCGTGGCCGCGCAGCGGATTGTGCCGCTGCGCACCTTCGACACCGCGCACATCAACAACGCATCGCTCGACATCACTGTCACGGGCGAAATCTACGAAATCGACGCCGTGCTCAAACCGAGGCAGCAAAAGGAGCGTGTACGCGACCTCTTGCCGCTCATGAACGCGCGGGAGTATGACCTTTCGCTGCCCCTGTGGCGTGGCAAAAGCTACCTCGCAAAAGCGTCGATCAACGTCAATTTCCCGCCGGGCATCTACGGCTACGCGAATGCGAAGTCAACCTCCGGGCGACTCTTTCTGCAATCACGACTCCTCGTGGACTACGTCGCCGGCTTTGACACTGCCGACTTACGTCACCAAGGACTCACCGCCGAGGTGTGGCTCGTGCTTGAGCCGCTGTGCTTCAACATCATGCTAAGCGTACAGGAACGCTACTCGCAGCTGCGCATCTTTGATGCCGACACGCGGTTCACGAACATTGACCTTTTGTCATTGTGTCTCCATGAAAACATTTTGTATCGTCGGCCTGAAGGTGGCGGTCTGCCACAACCATATAGCCAAGGAGACCTCAATCTCTTCACGCACGACGGTTCGGTTCTCATGACACTCTTTGCAAAAGGTACCGCACCAATTGGCTACGCCGTACGCGAGTTCAAAAAGCCTGGGCAGGTTGATGTCGCACGACGCGATTGTTACCCCGGCGCATATTTTGAGCCGCTCTACGCAACACAGCTTATTGTCGGCAACGAACATTCGTGGGGCGTGTGGCTCGAGGCAAATCGGTATTACCTACTTGCCACGAACGAACTGGTGAAGGTTTCTGAGTATCTCTCGCTCGTGCTCAAAGAACTCGACAGCAGGCACGGCGACACGACCGTGCACTTTGCAGGGTTTGCGGATCCTGGCTTCTTTGGGACCGTCACTCTTGAGGTGCGCTCGCCTCGGCCCGTCTTCCTCAGGCACAAGAGCCCTGTCGTGACCGGCATCTTCGAACGCATGCGCGGGGAAACGCCGCTCTACAACGGCAACTACCAAGGTCAGGTCGACGCGAAACTGCCCAAGCAATTTGCTCCTTTTAAACTTTCTGCATCGTAACATCGTGCATCTCTCACCCGCCCTCTCGGCGGGTATTTTTTTGTGTACCCGCTCTCGAGATATGCTATACTCACCGCATGTTATTCTTTAAAAAGAAAGAAGTAAAAACCGCGGAACCTGTCGTGATGCTTTTTGATAGCGCGACACGGGAGAAAAAGCTGTTTGCGCCGCTTAAAGAAAAAACGCTTTCGATGTATTCCTGCGGCCCAACCGTCTATGACCATGCACACATTGGGAATCTGCGCGCGTATATTGTGCCTGACCTTCTCCGCCGCCTCTTTACTGACCTTGGCTACACCGTCAAAAACACCATCAACTTCACCGACTTCGGCCACCTCACGGACGACGCCGATGCCGGCGAAGACAAAATGATGAAAGCGCTGAAGCGCCACGAAAAACCGCTTACGCTCGAAGCAATGCGAGAGGTCGCGCAGATTTATATTGACTCATTCAAGAAAGACTACGAACGCTTTGGTAATATTGCGCCGAGCAACTGGACACCCGCGTCGCAGTACGTGCATCAACAAATTCAGCTCGTACGCACGCTTCTCGAAAAGGGCTACGCCTACGAAACTCCCGACGGCGTGTATTTTGACGTCACCACCTTCCCTACCTACGGCAAGCTTGGCAACATTGATATTGAAAAGCTCAAGGAAGGCGCACGTGTTGAGGTGAATCCCTGGAAGCGCCATCCTGCTGATTTCGCACTCTGGAAAAAGGGCCTCCTCGGCTGGGAAAGCGCATGGGGCAAAGGCTTCCCCGGCTGGCACATTGAATGTACCGCGATGGCGTTCGACACGCTCGGCAAACAAATCGACATTCATACGGGCGGCGAAGACCTCATGTACACGCACCACAATGGCGAGATTGCGCAAGCAGAGGCAATCACGCACAAGCAGTATGTTGGCACCTGGATGCACAATGCGCATATCTCGATTGAAGGGCAGAAAATTTCAAAGTCGCTTGGTAACAGTGTGACGATTGACGATGTCGAAAAGCGCGGCTTTACCGGACTCGACGTTCGCTATCTCTTCCTCACCTCGCACTATCGTTCACCGGCAAACTTCACCGGGGAGGCACTTGAAAGCGCAGCAAAAGCTCGTGCAAAGCTTGCGCGTTTTGTACACACACATCGTAATGACGACGCGGTTGTCGACGACGTATGGCTCGAGAAAATCCGCGCAGCGCTGCGCGATGACCTCGACTCACCAAAAGCAATTGCGCTTCTCTTCACCATGCTTGCGGAGAGTGACCGTAGCGACGCTGTGAAGGCGTCGACCCTCATTGCTACTGATGCACTTCTTGGTATTGGTATTACTCGAAGCGAGGAGGACGAGGTAATGGCTCCACTTCCCCCAGAAATACAAACACTCGTAGACGAACGCGCAGCAGCACGCGCCAAAAAAGACTGGGTAGCATCCGACAGGATTCGCGATGCGCTCCTCGCGCAAGGCTATATCGTTACCGACACTGCAAGCGGACAAAATATTGCTCGCAACATCTAATATGCACAACAACACAATTCTGTGTTGTTTTTTGTTCTCTATCGGCAGACCATATACCTTGAAGGAACATAACTTTATGCGCTCCTCACTTCGTACTTAAGTTTCCATGAAGCACCTACCTGTATACAAAGAGCGGACCGTTCGTTCGATCTTTCACATCACTAACCTAGGAGTATCTCTCATGAATACCATTTGACTACCATACCTGCGCAAAGGCGAATTACTTGCTTTGCCAAACTACCACACATCAATAGTCGCGATACAAACTCCTTTTGCACAAGGGGTTTTTCTGTATTTTTTTCATCCAAGCGCATCACGCGCACGTAAGGAGCACTCCATGGACCACATTACCATCGCCGAGCCCTCTTCCCCTCACTATGAGGAGGCACTCACCTTTGCGCTGCGGCACTACCTCGAGCGACACAACTGCTCACTCGAGGTGCGCCCCGATTTTCTTGCCATCGCCTACGCGGGGAACAGCATCATCGGCACCCTCGGGCTCATTACCACGAGCACGGAGCCATACTTTTTTGAGCAGAGCGAACCGAAGGGCGCTGCGGAAACCCTTTTGTGCGGCGAGCCGAGAAACACCCTCGGTGAACTCACTCGCTTCACCTTGCGCGAAGGCACGTCGCCACGGGAAGCGCTCGAGCAAGGAAAACAACTCACGGCATGCCTCTGCGCCTATGTGTACGCGCGCGGCATACGGCATATTGGGTTTGTCGGCAAGCGTTCGTTTTGCAGCATTCTTGAACGGCTCGCAATCCCCTATGCCATTCTTGGCACGCCAACACTCGAAGACATTCCCCGAGAACTCCTGGGCACGTATCCGGCACAGCACAACCTCTATGCAATAGGGTTTTCGCTTGACCGCGCACCAAGCACCCTGCATGCGTAACCGGTTGCGTTGTTGCACAGAGTATGCAACACTTACGCAGACCACATTGGTCTGCTTTTTTATGCGCGACATCATCCTCACCTGTATCAGCATTGCAACAATCGTTGACCTTGTGCTCTTAGCAGTGCTTATTCGCGACCGTACCGCGGTGCTCCGCGCCGTCTTTACGCACCTTATTGCAGGCACCCTGCTTTGGAACATCAGCATTTTTTGGCTTGTACTTGTCCGCGACACCACCTATGTACCGCTCGTCTATTTTGCGGCGCTCTACTTTATTATGTCGCGATATATTTTTATTGCGAACTTCACTAGCGATGTACCTGCTCGTGAAGAGCGTATTCTTGTCGTCATAACCTGTCTCTTTGGCATTCTCGCGTTTGTTCCTGGCGCCCTCTTTAGTGACCCCGTCATTACCGCTGATGGGTACGTACTCAAAAAAAATGGGTGGTTCACGCTTCCCTTTGCGCTCTTCACGCTGTACATGACACTACGTCCCTTACAACAACTCACGCGCTATTGTCTCCATCATCGTACACAGCAAGTCATCGTCCTCACCTTCGGCATGTCACTGTATGCGATCGTGACTATATCATCAAATCTTATTCTCCCCGTCTTTTTTGATGTGACTTTTTTTAATACCATTGGCCCTGCGTTTTCGACGGTGTTCACCCTCATTGTGCTCTATGCCATGAGTCGGTATCAATTTCTCCACATCAAACTCCTTATCCAACGTGGCATTATTTTTGCCGCACTGTACGGGTTTGCACTCACGCTCTACAGCATCATTGCAAGCACGTTGGTCTTTGTGACGCGCAATACCTTCCACTCAAGCGAGCTTGTTGTTGCCCTTACTATTCTCGTTGCCGCACTCTTCGTGCCGTCACTCGAACTCCTCCTTCGCCGCATCACCGACCGCTTTTTGCTCCAGCAAACCTATTCATACGACACCGCCTCACGCACGCTTGCTACGCTTTTTGCACAAAATGTCACGACACGCACCATTCTAGGGGCGACCCTTGCCTACATGAAAGCAACGCTTCGCGTGGTGAGCATGCGATACCATAAAGGCGCGATACTCCCGGATGACGTCCTCGTAAAAAACAGCGTATTCCCCGTGCATGCATCAACGGGCATTATCGGATATATTCTCGTGGGGCAGAAGAAATCACACGACCCGCTCACGCACACCGACCGTGAGATTCTTGAGTTCTACGTCATTATTTTAGGCATTGCACTTGAAAAAGCACGCCTCTTTGAACATCTCGGTGATGAGGTCACTGCCCGCACCAACGAGATTGCGCGTATTCATGAAGAAGCCCGTGCAAACCTCGCCATGCTTGCGCATGACCTCAAAACACCTCTCACGGTACTCCTTGGCACCCACGAGCTTATCAGCTCCTCTCCTGAAATATCTCGCGAACGATTTGATGCGCTTGCACTCCCGCTTCGGAATATCACCCGCACCATCAATGAAATCGTACGCTTTGAGTCGCATACGCCAGTACCAAAAACCGAACTGAACCTCTCCCGACTTGTGGAAGGCGCTGCGGAACACATGAGTGTCCTTTGTGACATGGAGGACATTACCTTCACCAGCTCTGTTGCACAAGGCGTTTTCCTTCGTGGTGAGGAACGTAGCCTCGAACTCATGATAAGCAACGTGCTCTCGAACGCAATTCGCTACCGCTCTGCAGAGACTCCTACGATTTCACTCACCCTTACGGAAGAGTCTCGCGGTGCCACGCTCGTCATTGCCGACAACGGCATCGGTATTCCTGCAGATGCACTCCCCAAACTCTTTGTCAGCGGATACCGCGCACGAAACGCCCTCAGTCGCGACGGCTCAGGAACCGGTCTTGCAACCGCACAAAAAATCGCGAGACACCATGAAGCTGCGATTTCCGTCGAGAGTACGGAAGGTGTCGGCACAACCGTTACGATACGATTCCAAACATCCGCGCAGCGTTTGCCGTAAGCTGCGAGCGTACCACCTCTTCGTCGAGGCCTTTGAGCTCAGCGATTTTTTTGTAGACCTCGCGCACGTGCGCTGGCTCATTGCGAGTGCCGCGATAAGGCGCAGGCGCTACAAACGGCGCGTCTGTCTCGGCATGGAGCATGTCGAGCGGCGCGTATTTCACCACCTCGTCGTAGTCTTTGGTAAAGGTAATCACACCCGTAAAAGAAATAGTGTAGCCGATATCGAAAAAGGCTTTCGCATGGTCGACGGTTCCTGCAAAGAAGTGGACGTTACCGAGCACCTCCGCCTCAGTTTTGAGCACATCGAGTGTGTCCTGATACGCATCGCGCTGCCCCCGCTTGTGGCGTACGTGAAGCATGAGCGGCTTCCCTACCTCATGTGCTAGGTGAATCTGCTGCGTAAAAATATCCTGTTCATACTGGACGGTTTCTGCTGCATCACCATAGTGAAAATAATCAAACCCAATTTCACCAATTGCTACAACCTTTGGGTGCTCGGCTAGTTTTTTGAAGTACTCATAATTCCACCCACCGCCATCGGAATCGGAATCGGAAACACCGCCATCAGGATCCGTCGCAACAACATCACACGGATGCACCCCAACCGTCGCATAACAGTGCTCATACCGCTCCGCTAGGGCAACCGCCCGCTCAGAAGTAGTCTTGCAAGTCCCCACATTGACAGCCGTCACGCCAGCCTCCTGCATGCGCACCGTGACCGCATCGCGGTCATCATTGAATACGGAGAGGTTCAGATGGGTATGCACGTCAATGTATGTTGTTTTCATATCTTTGTATTCTTCTAAGACTTGTCATCCTCGGAATGTTGAAAGTAAACGAAGCAGAGCGGAGTATTACTTTCACATATCCGGGGATCCATGGATTGCAAACAATACTTCAAAGCCATGGATCCCCGGGTCTTTGGAAACAATATTCGGAAAGACTTCCTCATTTGTTTCCTAAAGCCCGAGGATGACAATTTATTATGTTGTTCTTTTACAGTTGCGATTGTAGCACGCCTGTGTTATTTTGTAACCAAGTGCGCAGGAGTTTCTTCTGCGAAGCTCGGTGGAACCGCGGGTTGCCGAACTCGTCCGAGTGTTGTGATGCTTTTTGAGCGTCACGACACTCGGTTTTTTATTTCTTAATTGCATTCGTATGAATCTTGAACATTCTCGACACACGCTCGCGCATCTTTTAGCGGCAGCAGTCCTTAAAAAGTATCCCAAGGCAAAACTCACGCTCGGCCCCGCAATAGAAAACGGTTTCTACTACGACATCGATTTTTCTGCGGGTGAAAAGGCACCGTCAGATGCAAACCTTCCCGGCATTGAAGCCATGATGCGTAACCTGTTGCCGCAATGGAAAGAGTTTACCCACCAAGAAGTCTCGCTTGAGGAGGCACGAGAAATCTTCGCTGGCAATGAGTACAAACTCGAGCTCATCGAAGAAATCGCCGCACGCGGCGAGAAGATTACCCTCTACACCGCAGGCGGATTTACCGACCTCTGCCGCGGTGGCCACTGTGAGCATCCTTCTGAAGAAATTCCTGCGGACAGCTTCAAGCTCGAAAAAGTCGCTGGCGCCTACTGGCGCGGCAAAGAAGACAACGCCATGCTCACACGTATTTACGGTCTTGCGTTTCCTACCAAGGAAGCGCTCGATGCGCACCTCACCATGCTCGAGGAAGCAAAGAAACGCGACCATCGCAAGCTCGGCAAGGAACTTGGACTCTTCACCATTTCGAACCTCGTCGGCGCAGGGCTCCCACTCCTCAAACCAAACGGTATGATTATCCGCAAAGAAATTGAAGACTACCTCTGGAACTTGCACAAAGCACGCGGCTATCACCGTGTGTGGACACCACATATCACGAACATCTCGCTCTATGAGACCTCAGGCCACGCCTCAAAGTTCGGCGACGAACTCTTCAGAGTAAAAGGTGGCGACGAAGACTTCGCACTCAAACCAATGAACTGCCCGCACCACATGCAGATTTTCGCGGACAACCAGTTCTCCTACCGCGACATGCCGGTGCGCTACTTCGAGCCAGCAACCGTGTACCGCTACGAAAAGTCAGGACAGCTTTCTGGCCTCACCCGTGTGCGCGCTATCACCCAAGATGACGGTCACCTCTTCTGTCGCGTCGGGCAGATTACGGGTGAAGTATCGACCATCGTCGGCATCATCCGCGAATTCTACAGCACCATGGGGCTTCTTGATGGCTACTGGGTGCGCCTCTCTGTTCGTGGCGACGACGGCCAGTACATCGGCGAAGACGCTGTCTGGGAAAAAGCAGAAGCGGCACTCGAAACAGCAGCCAAAGAAAACAACCTCAACTACAAGCGTGTCGAAGGTGAAGCAGCATTCTATGGCCCGAAGCTCGACTTCATGTTCAAAGACGCCATTGGCCGCGAATGGCAACTTGCAACCATTCAGTGTGACTTCAATCTCCCTGAACGTTTCGACCTCTCCTACACCAATGAAAAAGGTGAGAAAGAGCGCCCAGTCGTTATCCATCGCGCTATCTCAGGCTCACTCGAGCGCTTCATGGGCGTGATGATTGAGCACTTCGCCGGAGCCTTTCCGACATGGCTCTCACCCGAACAAGTGCGTATTGTTCCCGTTGCTGACCCGCACAAGGACTACGCATATGAAGTGCAGAGCGCCCTCAAGGCAGCCGAAATTAGAGCGACCGTGGACGACGCAAACGAATCCCTCGGCAAGAAAATCCGCAGCGCAAAAATGGCAAAACTTCCGTATGTTATCGTCATCGGCGACAAGGAAGTCGAGGCGAAAAATGTTACCCTCGAAGCGCGTACTGGCGAGAAGTTCGTTCTCTCACAAGACGAGCTCATTGAGCGCCTCACGACAGAAATCACAACCAGGAGTTAGTCAAAAAAATCACCGCAGTCCTGCGGTGATTTTTGTAACTCGTTAACGAACCTCAACGATGGTGTATTCTTGGATGCCGTTTGGACTCTCGAATGAGACCGTGCTTCCCTTTTCTTTTTCAAGGAGTGCTTCACCGAGCGGTGCGTGGAAGGAGATTTTACCTTCATGAATGTTTGATTCCTCTGAACCAACAACGGTGTAGGTGACGGTCGTACGTGCCCCTTTCTTTTTGATTTCTACGACAGAACCGATGGTGACGATACCTGTTTTCTTGGTATGGGTGACAACTTTTGCGGTCTTCACCACCTGCTCAAGGTGCTTGATACGGTCTTCAACCTCAGCCTGCTCGTCGCGTGCCTGATGGTATTCTGCGTTCTCAGAAAGGTCGCCGAGCGCACGTGCTGCCTCGAGCTTCTCTGCAACTTCGCGACGCTTCAATGTCTTCAGCCCGTCGAGTTCAATTTTAAGCTCCTCGAGCTTCTCCTTTGTAATGAATTCTTGCATGCACGCAGTATACGCAAAATTAAGCCTGGCGCAAGCACGAAAAAAAGCGTATTACGCTTTGTCTTCTGTCTTCTTTGCGCGAGTCTTCTTTGGCTTTTCTTCCGCAGATTCGTCTTTCTTTGCAACCTTTTTTGCAGCAGCCTTCTTTGGCTTGCTTTCCACTGCCACTTCTTCTGCATGCTCATGTGCATGATCGTGACCCTCATGATCATGTGCTTCGAGGGCTTCAGGCGTCTTCTTTGCGTCCTTGCGTGCAGTGATGCGCGCATTGCGTGAAGCGTGGGCAACTGTGAGGTCGAGCACCATGCGTCCCTTGTAGAAACCACATGCAGGGCACATGTGATGAGGCTTGTGAGCCGCGCCGCAATTCTTACACGTGGTCAAAGCTACCGCTTCAAGCGCGTGATGAGATCGGCGATTCGCGGTGTGGGCGCGAGTATGTCGCATTCGTACTACCATAGTGGGCACACTTTACCATAGGCATAAAAAAATGCAACACTGTTGCATTTTAAGGACATCCGGACAAAAACCTACGGGGTGAGTGTTAGTCCGAAGGCTCCCGCGGCAATGCTGAGGATGGCGCGAGCAGAGACCATAATAACGAAGCCGATAATGCTCCACATTATGAGATCCTTCGCAGCGTTGTAGTCTGCGCCGCCACGAGATGCCTGCACATACTTGAAGACGCCCCAGGCAAAAACAACAACCGCCACACCCATGAGGAGTGTGATGGTTGGAAAAATAACGGCGTCGTTGAGCCTTGCAATAATTGCCTGCGCAGCACCAACGGGTGTAGACCCAGATCCCGCCATAGAGAGACTAGTTTACGTTAATGGTTGGAACCTTTGGTACGTTCTGTACGCCAGTATCAGTAAGTCCGAGTCCGCCAGAGATGAAGTTTACAAGACCCCAGAACGAAAGGATAACAACGGCACCGATAACTGAGTTCAAGATGAGGCTTCCTCCCTTCTTTTTTGCGTCAGCATCATTTGCACCCTTAACCCACACCTGGTACACACCCCATGCAAAGGTGAGGAATATTACTGCAAAAAGTACTGGCACCAGGACGCCGTTCACAAAGTTAAGGAATAGTGCGGCGTAGCCTTCTCCTGCCTTCACAAGACCTGTTCCTGGAAGCGTTGCAGCAAGTGCGAATGCGGGTGTAAAACCTGCGAGTGTTGCGATTGTTTTTTTCATATCAAATATTATAGAATATCCACCAGTATACGCTTCTTCAAAAAGGTACACAAGAGCACATCTGTGGATAACTTAGCCAAGGAGTAGACTTCGGACAAATGCAACGAGGCCCCAGAGACTACCGAGAATTACGAGTCCGAGAAGCCCCGCGAGAAGCGTAGACTTTCCTGAGGAAACTGCCTTGGGGTCGTCGCCGTGGAGCGCCCAGCTTTGCACGACCACCCATGCAACGTAGAAAAATATTATCCAGAAGATAACAGCGACCGTTGCCTGCAAAATACTCGCGGCTTTCGCGACGAGTTGTTTATAGGTTGGCGCTGCCGCAGCAAGCGCGAGTGTCGGCATTCCTGCAAGGAGGAGGGTAATGATGCGTGCGTACATATACTTAAAATGCTTTGATAGTTGCCTGAATAATTTCGAGTATCACCTTCGCACCAAAGATAACGAGCGTTCCAACGAGCACATTGAGGAAGCGCTTCTTCGCTGCGGTGAGCTCGCCTGCATTTCCCCGCGCCATAACCATCTGAAATCCTGTCCACATCATAAAGAGAACAACGATCGGGAGCGCAAAAGTAAGCATGACATCAATAATAGCAAGCAGAAACCCTTCGACCGAATCGACCTTGAGTGGATTGATGAGCGCGCCTGTTGTCTGTGCAGCTGCTCCATACGCGACAGGCGCAAGGAGGAGACTCCCGATCACTGTGTATAAAAATGTTTTCATAATTATTAGTGTTAATTTTAGGATAAATTAGAAAAGATTACGTATGCGCTGCATGGCGTTGGTAACTGCGCTCCCAGCTTGCGCGCGTCCTGCGATGATGCTTTCAAACATCTCACGAACGACAACATTCGTTTCCGCAGGTTTCGGATCAAGCCAGGTGCGCGCAATAATAGCAGCGCTGTAGCGCACGCTCTCGACAGGGTCAGCGGGGAGTGTTGCGAGCACGCTGCGGTGTGCTGGCGCCATGCCAAGGAGCGATGTCATTTGTTCGATTGCACCTGCTGCGGCAAGGGTTTGTGCGACAAAGAGCGAGCCCGCAGCATTTTTGGCATTGCGCGGCACCGCAAATGCATAATAGGTGCCGTAGCCGCGCTTCACGTTCGCGCTAGCGTTTTGTGGTATCGGTGCGACATCAAAATTGAGATTCGGGTTTCGTGCGCGAAGTGCGGCGTAATCGCTTGCAAAACCAATACGCATCGCAAGACGGCTCGCACTAAAGAGACTCACGTCGTCAGGAAGCGTGCGGTTCCAGGTATAGTAGACGCTCTGTGGATTTGCAAAGTCGGTAAAGAACTGCGCTGCGGCAACGCCGGGGATAGTTTGGCTGGTAGTTTCTTGATCTGCAAAGGTGACGCGATATTGGCCATTTTCCTCACGCACCATATCGCTGCCGGCCTGGATAGCGAACAATGCAAAGAGTTGCTTTGCGGCAGCAATATTCACATGCTCGCCGAACGCGATAGCTGCTTGTGCAATATCGGTTCCTTTTGCAACACGCAGACGGTCAACATAGGTGCGCAATAAATCCTCATACGTGGTTGGCGGCAGGGTAAGATTGGCCGTTGCAAAAAGGTCGCGATTCCAATAGAGGACGAGCGGGTCGACCGCAAACGGAATGCCGTACACGCCGTCGCTCCGCATAAAGACTTCCGCACCATCAATATACGTATCCTTAAAGGTACGCTGCGGGAACGAGGTATACGGAATAGCGTAGAGGCGCGGCATAAATGAGTACAGTGTCTCATTTGAAATCACCAGAAGGTCTGGCGGCGTGCCGTCGGCAATGGCTTCGAGAAGCTCACGGTCAATCGTTGCGGCATCTTTGCGCACATAGGTGACTGC
>MFMN01000003.1:0-61420 GCA_001783515.1 Candidatus Kaiserbacteria bacterium RIFCSPLOWO2_12_FULL_50_10
GTTTTGCCCGCACTGAACAGCTGCGTCGACATGGTATCAACCCTGAAACGCTCGATGCGGTATATGCTGGCCCCAATCAAAACGAAGCACTTCTTGCGGGGGCTATTGATGTCGCCTTTGGCTACGAGACATCACAAGCAGATGAATTGCGACGAAAAGGATATGCTGTTCGCATACTCGAAAGCGATGCGCCCCGCGCGTATGGTGATCTACTTTTTACGAGCGAAGCAACCCTTGCGAGCAAGCCCGACATAGTGGCTGCCTTCACCCGCGCGACACTGCAAGGATGGGAAGAAGCGCTCTTGCATCCTGACGAAGCAGTTGATGCGGTGCTTGCGTATGATGACGGTATGAATATTTCCATGACACCAGAAGAACAGCGCGCGTTTCTCGAGGCGCAGCGTACCTACCTGAAGCCAACAGATGACTTTGCAATAGGCGCGATGGACCGCGCGGTGTGGGAGTCGATGATACGAAGTTTGTATCATGCAAGGCTTCTTGAAAACCTCATTGCACCTGAAGATTTCATGTACGCTCCGAGTGAGTAAGTCATGATTTTGAGAATTCTGCACATGGCGTATACTAGAGAGAAGAGGTGCCAGACACCCAATCTCTCATATGATACAATTATTTTTTCGCAAGCATTATCGCTTGATTATTCTTCTTGTTACCGTGGGCGTTGCTGTTGCTTTCGGCGCTGCCTATTACCTGAGAGCACCGCGCAGTAATCTTGTTGGTGTTTCATTTTCAAACGATGACGTGCCACGCTGGCAGGTTGAATCAGATCGCATGCAGGAGCAGCTCGAAGAAAAGGGATACGATGTTGCGGTTCGTTTTGCACAGGGTAGCAAAGAACTCCAGGCAGAGCAGCTTCAGGAACTTGTCGAGCTTGGCGCTCGTGTGATTGTGGTGAATCCTGTTGATGCAAACAATCTCATACCCGTAATTCGGGATGCGCAAGCAAAAGGGGTGAAGTTTATTGCGCATGATCGTCTTATTCTTGGGGGTGCGGTTGATTATTTTACAACGATTCGCATGCAAGATGTCGGACGTATTGCTGCGCAGCGATACCTCGTCGCTGCAGCAGGGAAGAACCTTGTGTATATAGCGGGTGACCCTGCAGACACGAATGCGGGATATCACCATGACGGCACCATGCAAGCGCTCGAATACGCAGTCGAGCGTGGTGATGTTGTCCTTCAGGGGGATTTAGTCACCGATTGGTCAGCAAAGTCAGCATACGAGGTCATGAAGGAATTCTTGAAAAGTGGCAAAGAAGTAGATGCAGTGATTGGTGGCAATGACCTTATTGCAATCGGGGCGCAAAAAGCGCTTGCCGAAGCAGGAATCATGGGAACATTTATAGCTGGTGGAGATGCAGACGTTGCCGCATGTCGCGCTATCCTTGCGGGCACGCAGACAATAACACTCTATAAACCCTCGATTGCGATAGCGGACGCGAGCGTGCTTGTTGCTGATCACTTCATGCGCGGTGAGAAGCCGCCGATCTATGGACTCGCTGACAATGGCTTCATGCGTGTGCCAAGTAGCTATGTCGAACCAACCGTAATTGATGCGACAAATGTGCTCATCGAAGGCACGACGTGCTCGCCACGTTCATAAGATATCACCATGAGTTCTCGCCACGTTACACAGAAAGCTTTGATGCTCTGGCTGTGGGCAGCCTTTTTCGGATTGCTTGCGTTTATTGTTTTGGTTGGCGGTTTTGTGGTGCTTCAGAAGCAGGCACAGGCGCGCGATGCGGTACGTGCTGCCGAAGCGCAGCAGCTTTTGCAAAAGGCGAGCGAGATGGTCTATGCCGTTTCTGGTGAGATATTTGCACAGGTCGAAGCTTTGCGTGCCGCACCGAACCCCGAGGCGTGGCAGCAGGTTCTTGCACAAAACTACAAGATGATGCCTCAAGAAATCGCATTCTATCACGCCGATGACTCGGGTGCCGACGTTATGATTCTTGCTGATGGTGGCAGATACGCGACCTCAACAGAGCAGTTTGCATCACGCGCAGTGCCACATTTTCAGCGAGCACTGACGCTCCGTGCGGGCGAGGTGTATATTACCCCTGCACGAAATTCAATTACCTGCGATTATACTGCGTGTAGGGCCGATACCGATAATGAGATATTTGCGTATGTAGCACCTGTCTATGATGGCGTGGTGCTTCGTGGTGCGCTTGTTGTGGCATATGACGCAAACATCTGGAGTCACCTTGCAGAGGAAATGAGTGGACTGCCCGAGACGTTCTTTGTTATCGACGCGCAGGGATACTATGTGTGGCACGCAAACACAGATAAACGTACCGAGCGCGCACGCCACCTCCCCAGCAGTTTCTTCGTAGACTTTAGCGAAGATGCGGCGGCAAACATACTTACCCCGTCAGGCGGACGAGTGGTACGGCTGGATGACAAGAAAAAGGCATACATGTACCCGGTATCACCATCAACCGAGATGACACGAAACGGCGCGCGCGTGAATATTCCTGCGCCTGTCACGTCACCACTCAACCAATATTTTGTCATGGGGTTTATTGAGTAATCTATGCGTACCACAACACACACAACAATTCTTTCCTGGCAAGCAGTCGTAACGACATGGTTGTATGCACTTTGTGGTGCGCAGCTCTACATGATGATGCTCGCACGTCTTTTTGGTGGCGTCTGGTTTCCTCCTGTATTTAGTTTTCTTGAGGTTACGGAACCTGTCCTCACCGCAACATTTTTTACCGCGCTTATCATCGCGTATCGATTTGATACACAGGCAGCAAGGCGACGCATGACGATGCTCGGCTTTGCCTGCGGGTGTCTCCTTATCGTTATCGCAAATATGAACTATCGATTAACCATTTTTGCACCGAGTCCTCTTATAGGATATTTCTATGTTGTCGTGAGTATTCTCGGCGCGGTCTTTCTGCTCACCACCTTCATCGCGTATCGTCGTATGATATTGCAGTATCGACGCAGACAGTTCAAGAAAACAGTACTATGATTTGGATTGCAAACACAATTATCACGCTCCTCATTGGCATTCTATGCCTTTGGGAGTCAACGATTTCCATGCGAGAGCAGGGAACTATTGCATGGTTCCTGCCACCGTTTTTATTTGGCGTCGCAAGTTGTATGCTTTCCGCGCTCTACTTCTATGAGCTTGCGGGTACTGCGTGGCATATGTTTTTTACCGCCGTGTATCTCCTGAGTGTGGCAACCTTTGTGGGAGCATACTTCTATCTTCTTGCGCACGAACAGGAATAGTCTTTGTCAGATTATCCGCTCAGGATCATGGGTAACCTGGATGGCGTCCCCGAGCGACCCGAGGATATGGGGGAGTGCGGGGTCGGTATCATTGGGGTTAAGGCGTAGGAGCGCGTGGCGGATAGTGAGGGTACCATCTGTTTGACCGTTGTAAAAGAACGGTTTTTTTCCGCCGAGGCGCTCTTTGATAACGCTCTCGTGTGCCGCAATGTCTTCAGGCGTGCCGCGATAGGTGAGGAGGACGAAGCGTGTGAATGGTGGATATCCAAAGGTATCACGTGCAGTAATTTCCTCCGTGTAGAAGCGTTCCGTTGCACCAAGGCGAGCGATGTCGAGAATGTCATCGGGCTCGACGTCTTTCTTTTCTGCAGAGGCGACGGTGTCCACCCTTGCGTGTTGCGTCTGTGCGTAGACGGTGCCATGCGTGCGTTCGCGGAGCGTAAGAATGGTGGCAAGCATGTCTTCTTGGGCGCGCCAGGTTGGCGTTGCGCGAAGTGCGTCGGTATTCACGATGACGGACAGTGTGACGTCGTCACCGATATAGGGGAGCGCCATAGCGGTCCCGAGCATGAGGGTGCCTGGATTTTGACGGAACCTATCACCAAGGTAACGCGCGCGTTTTGCGGTCGTCGCAGTGGTGTGATCAAACAAAATAACAGGATGCTCCACACGCTTCACGAGCTCGTCGTAGACATGCTGAATTCCAATGCCGCGTTCGCGAATTCGCCAGGAACCACAGTGGGTACAATGATCGGCAGCAGGCAGGCGTACGCCAGAAACTGCATCGACAAAGAGGCGTACCGCTTCGCCGCTTTTTGTGGTGGTACGCACGAGTGAATAGGGCGCGCCGCTCTGCGGTGAGCGGAAAACGTAGCCGCAGTCAACGCAGGTGACGACAGGTGCGAGTCCGCGTCGTGCAGCATAGAGAAAGACGCGACCGCCCTCGGCCAAGGTCTTTTCGAGAGCATCAAGCACACGCTTCCCAAACAACTCAAAAGGTTCGGCGTGTGATGAGCGGTGCGGTTTTGCAATGGGTACTAATTTTCCGGGAAGCGCAAGACGCTTCGGCGTTTCATCAAGTGTCTCGTAGGTGCCGCTGCGGCGGAGATGCTCTGTCTCGACGCGAGGGAAAAGATCACCATAAATGAGCGTGCGTCCCGTACGCTCCGCATGCATGCGGACTGCCGTACGCACATCAATATGGGGATAGGTTCTCTGTACGTAATGCGGTGAGCGCTCGTGCTCAATAATGGTCATGACAATATCATGACGCTCAATGAGGGCGTAGCCGGGGTAGGTGATGATAAGTTTTGGTGTGGCGAATTCTTGGAGCCCTGCATCAACGGCGCGAAGTTGTTTTGGTGTGAGGTTTGCGTGGATAACAATGGTGCGGTCCTCAATGCCGTGCGCGAGCGTCTTTGCAAGTTCAGTAACCTCAATAGAGGTCGGGGCTACAATAAGCACCGAGCCGCCGCGGGCGAATGATTCACGTACGAGCGTGCGGTAGATACGCGTGCGTTCGATATGCGCCCCTTGCAGTACGCGAATATCTGTTTCAGGAAGGGTTGCCGTTCCGTCAGGCTGCACCACGGCCCCTTTTGGCGTAAATGGAAGAGGTCTGTCGCCGTCGCGAATCCCTGCAGGTAAGAGCGCAAAGAGTGCTTCACCAACCGTAATAGCGTAATGGTGTGCAATAGCTACTGCGGTAGCGATGCTTGCAGGTGTAAGTGCTTGTGCATTTGGTTGCTCGGGAAGTTTTTTGAGAGAGAAGGTCATGCTGCGTAATACCGACTTCACCGACGGCACAGGTTCCGCTGCGACGACCATTGCGGTGAGGGTACGGTTTCGTACGGGCACGGTAAGGAAGGTGCCGAGCTCATACGGAATACGCGAAAAGTAGGTGAGCTCATCGATATGCCCGCCTTTTTGGAGTGGTAGTGTGCGAATAATAAACATAGTGGTGGTGTGCCTTTTTAGGAAAGAAGGAAGATTGCGGCAAGTCCGAAGAGAGCAAGAAGTCCGGCAACGTCGGTAAAGGTGGTGATAATAATGCCACTCGAAAGGGCAGGGTCTTTGCCGAGTTTGTGCAGAATAAGAGGTATGAGCGATCCTGCGATAACGCCAACGAACATACCAAACGCAACGGCAAGACCAGCAACAAGACCTATGCCGACACCATATCCGAGCACAAAGGTGATCAGTGTAAGAATGCTTGTATGCAGCGCGCCCTGCATAAGCACCGCAAGTATTTCGTTGCGCAATGCGGGGAGCGCATTTTTGAGGGTAATTTCGCCAAGCGTTAATCCGCGAATAAATACGGCAAATGTTTGCGTTCCCGCATTCGAGGCCATGCCACTAATAACGGGCATAAATACTGCAAGTATTGCAATAGCCGCCAGCGTAGAGTGGAAGAGGGTGATAACAAACGCAGCAAGAAACGTTGTGCCGAGATTGACAATGAGCCATTTGGTGCGTGCCGACACCTTGCGGAATGCCGAATCAAATGGATGCTCGTTTTCTTCGAGGCCCGCAAAATTGTAGAGTGATTCTTTTGGCTTCTCTTCAAAAAGGTCAATAATCTCGTGCGTGTAGACGATACCAACAACACTGTCATCACTCGCGTCGGTGATGACAATTTTTTGAATCGCGCTGTTCATGGCGAGTGCGGCTACGTCAGTTGCCGTTGCGGTGTGGGGAAGGGTGTGGATTTTCGTTGTTGCGTGCCCAAGCGGCTCGGAGTTTGGATGCAGAATGAGCGCACGTGGCTCAATCTCGCCAATGCAGACGCCATTTTTGCGCACTAATACTTCAGGGATACGCCCTGTTTCTGCACGATGTACCGCGATGGCCTCCGCAGCTTCCTCGATGGTTGTCGTGTGTGGGAGGAGAATATAGTTAAAATGCACAAGCTCATGTGCTGCTCGCACATGGAAAGCGGTGAATTGTTCGACTTTTTGTTTGAGCTCACGACGAAGCTCGTTCGTGATACGGGTTCTCCGTGCGGCACTGGTTATGCGGCGGAGGTATACATGTGCACGGTCGGGGTCAAAATGATCAATAAGTTGTACGACAAATGGTACGGGAGCATGATCAAGTACATCACGTTGAAGCGTCGGGGAAAGCTCGTTAAATACCGCCATACGCATTGAAGGAGTAAGGGACTCGAGGTAGGTAAGGCGCTCGGCTTTTCTGTGCGTAACATGCGCTACATGCGTTGCGACAGCGGGGTCGTCATGATGGTATTTCATCCCGCGAGTATACCACAGACTTCTTCCAAAATTGGTCCATCTGCACTGCTTTTTCATATTTTTAACCTCCGCCGTATTGTGTATACGTCTGCGGTCAAAAATATGAAAAATCAGCACATCTGAACTCAATTTTGAAAGAAGTCTCCCGCACAAGAAAAATGCCATGGGTTACCATGACATTTTTCAATTTTGAGATTAAATCTTACCAACAAGGTCAACAGAGGGGGCGAGTGAGTCGCTGCCGTCGTCGAAGTTTGCAGGGCAGACGTTGCCGGGGTGTGATGCGGTAAACTTTGCGGCCTTGAGCTTGCGGAGAGTGTCCTTTGCAGAACGTCCAATTGAGCCGTCGGTGATTTCGATCGTCTTGATAACGCCTTCGGGGCTAATCACAAACGTACCACGCTGCGCGAGACCATTCTCAGGAATAAGCACCTCGAATGCTTCCGCGACAGCATGTGACGAGTCAGCACCCATTGGGTATTCGAGCATCTTCATGGTTGGAGAAACTTCCTTCCAGACTTTGTGTGCGAAGGCCGTGTCGGTTGACATTGAGAGGACTTCCGCTCCTTCCTTCTTAAAGTCAGTGTAGAGTGACTGCATGTCTTCGAGTTCGGTCGGGCAGACAAAGGTGAAGTCGGCTGGGTAAAAGAGGAGGACGGTCCAAGAACCGCGGAAGTCAGCGAATGTCTTCGGTGAAATCTTCCCCTCATGGAATACTTCAAACGCGAGATCTTCCGGCACTACTTCGCCAATCTTCGGTTCAAAAATATCAAAATCATAATTATCCATAGGATTACTTTACATTTTAAACTAATACTTTGGCATGGTAGCATAATTTTATGAAAAAGCAAAAGGTGGTAGTTATTGTCGGGCAGACAGCATCAGGAAAGACAGCGCTTTCGCTTGAGCTCGCGCAGAAAATTGGTGCTGAAATTATATCAGCAGACTCGCGGCAGGTGTACCTTGGTATGGATCTCGGGAGCGGAAAAGTTACCAAAGAGGAGCAGGCTATCGCACTGCATCACCTACTCGACGTTGCTGATCCCAGAAAAGATGTCTTTACGGTTGCAGATTTTGTGGAGCAAGGAAGTGAAATTCTTGACAAAACTCTGAAGCGTGCTGTTACCCCGATCATTGTTGGCGGTACATTCCTCTATGTTGATGCGTTACTCGGCAAAATAAGCATACCGAAAGTTGCCCCGAACGAGGAATTTCGAGCATCGCTCGAAACATGCAGCAACGACGAACTCTTTGCGATGCTTGCACAAAAAGACGCTCGTCGAGCTTCTGAGATTGATAAGTATAATCGCGTACGTCTCGTACGTGCGCTCGAAATAATTAACACGCTTGGTTCTGTTCCTGAGGTGATGCCAAGTGAGAAATACGATGTGTACACCATTGGGCTTTCCATAGAAAAAGAAAAACTTCACGAACGTATCCATACCCGCCTCCTCCAGCGTTTTGATGAAGGAATGATAGAAGAAGTTACACGGCTCCATGAGGAGGGTGTGTCATGGGAGAGGCTGCATAGATTCGGTCTTGAATATCGTCATATTGCTGCGTACCTCCAGGGAACTATCCCCAACAAAGAAGCACTCATCGCAACGCTCGATCAAGACATTCGGTCGTTCGCAAAACGACAGATGACGTGGCTTACGCGTGACAAAACGATTCACTGGTATCCCTTTGATGCGCACGAGCAGATCATTGCTGATGTCGAAGGATGGCTTGCTGCATAGAATATTTTCCACACCTCTATTTCTGCACTACGTGGTAGTATGTGAGGAGATGGTTTCAGAGGTAGCACATCGTGCAGGATATGATCTTTCAGAGTGGCGAAGTATCGCGACGCTTCTTGCTGATGCAAGGAAGAGGCTTTCCTCTGATGCATACCCAGCATTTTATGCTGCAGTCACCGCGTACTCACGCAGTCGGGGGACTGACACCGCAGCGCTCGCCGAGATTGAATCAGTGCTTTCACAGTGGGGCAAGGCGCCTACGGCTCCAGCTGTCGCGAAGGAAGCTGGAGTCCACGACGCGGATGCTGATGCCGTACTTGCTGCCGCGGTACAAGAAGCTCAAAAAACCCCTGAGGTGCGTGCAGAAGAAAAACCTAAACAAGAAGCAAGAGCAGTGACCCTCGAGGAAGCGCCGCAAAAGCTACTCACTATCGATGAAGCAAAGGCAAGAATTTTAGTTATTAAGAACGAAATTCACGAACTCATCGGTAACCCCGTCGCGCTTATCGGCGATATGGGTTCGCTCGGAAAGGACTACATGAAGGCGCTCCTTGGAGCGTCGCGTGCGACAATGGGCGGTGCAGGAGGGGGGCTTATGCCTGCTATGCGAGCTCTGGAAGACGCATATGAAAAACTCCGCACCGCAGCCATCGAAGGTACGGTTCCTGCAAAAGAAAAGGCTGAACCTGTAGTGGTGACCCCTCCCGAAGCGGCGCCGTTGCAAGAGCAAGAAGAAGCGCTTGAAAAAGAACCGGAGAAGGTCAGGAGCGAAGAATCACACGCTGAGACTAGGGGTGTAGAAAAGGAGGCAATGGCAGAGCCCGTACACTATGATGATGAAATTCGCTCGGCACTGAGGGCACGTAAAGAGGAGATCTCTGAGCCCAAGA
The DNA here is from genome assembly GCA_001783515.1 of Candidatus Kaiserbacteria bacterium RIFCSPLOWO2_12_FULL_50_10. GTDB lineage: Bacteria > Patescibacteriota > Minisyncoccia > Phycocordibacterales > UBA918 > HO2-49-34. The sequence goes on from MFMN01000003.1 coordinate 9,144, forward strand.
AACAAGAAGAACCAGAATCGCTCCTGCTTATAAAACCCGAAGTAACGCAGGAAAGATCCACCTCTCACGAAGTCATGGAGCATGAACCGCTCGCCAAGGACGAACTCGAAGTGCATGAGCCTACGGAGAGCAAAGAAGAAGAGAAGAAGGAGGATGTTCCGTTACCTCTGGAGGAAGTGCTCATGCGTCAAGATGCGGAGCCTGCCGAAGAGGGTCTTGGGCGTGAAGAGGAGTCGTCACTTCACCGTGTAGCGCCGAAAGAGGGGGTGGTCGTGTCGGGTACCGATGACGAGATTGAAGCGTTACGCAAGAAGCTCATGCTCCTCGAGGCTCGACTGGAAGAAAAGGTAGCGGACCCTAAAGAGCAATCGATAGCGATGTCTCCAGAGACATCACCACAAAGAGAGCCAGCAGAACACCGCACAGAAGCCCCTGCTGCTGCTAAGTCTGTCGCTCCGAGCCGTGTCTCACGTACGGTTCAGAAAGAGCCCGTGCGCAGTCCGCGTGCGGATACGGTAGTATCATCACAAAAAGCTGCTATTCCCACAAAGGAGATTGCAACCTTCGTCGATCGCACCGAAAAAGAAAAGCTCTACCAGTCTGAAGCAGTTACCGAAGGACTTCGAAGTTTGCTTATGAGCTGGGAGATATTTCGCGGAGGTTTTCTCAGTGGAAAAGAGCGCGGTAGAGAGCATCCGTTGTACAAGACGATGCGTGAGGTTGTCATGAGCGATATTCTTTCAGGAAAATTTCAGGGCGCAAAGACAAATGTTGTTATTTCTGCAAACGACTATGTGAACGCATGGCGGTTCGAGCAGGGTATTGAATATAATCCCGCAGAAACGTTTGAGCACTATCTGCGACGCATTGTGCATCGTATATTAACCCGTGCAGGTGAACTCTAAAAGCACGAATTGTTCGTGCTTTTTTGTGCTTTAGGGTATAGTGCAGGTATGGGAATTATTCTAAATCTCGCCGTTACCACCGCGACTATCTTTCTTCTTGCAGAGTATATGACGGGCATATCGGTAGCTTCGTGGAAGGCTGCGCTTTTCGTCGCCGTTGTCCTTGGGGTTCTTAATATCACGGTGCGCCCTATTTTGTACCTCATAACACTCCCCGTAACCCTCATCACGTTCGGTTTGTTTACCTATGTGCTGAATGCATTCATGATTATGCTCGTACCCTACGTTGTGAGCGGTTTTTATGTCGCAGGATTTCTACCGGCACTTATTGCGGCGCTTATTATTACCCTCGTACAAGCAGTGTTTGGGATGGATGACTAAGTATGGCAGGAACAACAAAACGGGCAGGAGGGAAGTATGCAAAGAGTCATAGCACCATGATTCCCGCCGCAGCGCTCATCTGCAAGGCGCTTGAGCGTCTGCCTGAGGTAACCCGCATCTCACTTGGTTTTATTACCGCCGGTATGCGTACGGTAGCTACACGACGTATTAAGATTGTTACTGCAAATGACGCTGCGCTGAAACTCTCCATCCGAGACCATATTTCCCACCAAGAGATCTATGTATATCTCGGAACCGCACTTGATAAAGATTCGGCAATACAAGCCCTCAAAAAAATAGCCACCCGTGAGCATATGGCGGTCAACGGAGAAATCTAGACCACGGGGGAAGTGCTATGCAAAACATCGACATATACCGTTTTTTATGGTATTGATAGCGCTATGTTTATTGATGAACTAAAAATATACGCCCAGTCGGGCAGGGGTGGTGACGGGGTTGTGCGATGGATGCACTACCGCGGCAACGAATTTGGTGGGCCTGCAGGCGGCGACGGCGGTCGTGGTGGCGATGTGTATCTTGAGGCGGTACGCAATCTTTCGCTGCTTAGTAAATACACGAGCGATAACGAATTTCGCGCAGGAGACGGTCAGCAGGGGCAGAGTAATAATCTCTTTGGGAAAGGTGGTGCCGACTGTGTTATTAAGCTCCCCGTTGGCTCAAGGGTTACAAATCTGGAGACGGGGGAGGTGTATACGCTCGAAACTGAAGGTGAGCGTATCAAGGTGCTCAATGGCGGTAATGGCGGCTACGGAAACTTTCACTTTAAGTCAGCAACGAACCGTTCGCCAGAGGAGGCGGTGCCTGGTCAGGCAGCACAGAAAGCCTGGTTTCAGGTTGAGCTTATTCTCGGTGTTGATGTCGGTCTTATCGGGAAGCCGAATGCAGGAAAGTCAACACTTCTCAACACCTTTACCAATGCAACCTCTGCAATTGGCGCATATCCGTTTACCACGCTTGAGCCGCATCTTGGCGAGCTCTACGGCTACGTTCTTGCAGACGTTCCGGGGCTCATAGAGGGCGCTGCAGAGGGCAAGGGACTTGGGCATAAGTTCCTTCGACATGCATCAAGAGCAAAAATGCTCCTCCACCTTGTTTCACTTGAGGAAGAGAATCCGCTCGAGGCATATAGGGTCGTGCATAACGAAATTAAGAAATACGACGAAGCCCTTCTTGAAAAGGAGGAGTGGGTAGTATTAACAAAAACTGACACACGAACAGAGGAAGAGGTGTCTGAGATTATGAAAACTATCGCTGCCGCAACAGGAAAACGAACCTTTGCCATCTCAGCACCCATTGAAGAGGGCACAAAGGAGCTTCAAGACGCACTTATACAGGAATTGAAGTCAAAATAAAGACACGAAAGACAAATATGTCAATGTTAAAAAATGCTTGATATACAAGCATTTTTTAACACTTTCAAAATAACGAAAACATGCAATTTGACAAAACCGTGTTTCATGCGGTTATTTGTCCTCGTAGACGCACTATTGAGCACATTTTCGTAATGTACCAAAGAAAAAGAGCCCGACGTTTTCCTTTGGTACCAAGACATGTTCTCTATCTTGCAACACATGTGGACAAGCAAGGAAAAACGATGCATGCAAGGTGGACATTTTTGTCATTTTTCATTTTTTATGTACTATACTTATTATATGTATAAACCAACAATAGGAATCGAGGTCCACGCTGAACTCAAAACAAAAACAAAAATGTTTTGCGGTTGTGCAAATGAACCCCATGCAGGTGAACCAAATGCGAATGTTTGCCCTGTCTGTATGGCAGAGCCCGGCGCTCTCCCGGTGGTGAACCGTGATGCGGTCGAAAAAGTATTGATGGTAGGCGCGGCGCTCGGAGCAGATATTGCGACATTTACCGAGTTCGATCGAAAACACTACTTCTACCCAGACCTTCCAAAGGGGTATCAGATAAGTCAGTATAAATATCCACTCGTGAGCAGTGGTACCCTAACGGGGGTATCAATCACCCGTGTCCATCTTGAAGAAGACGCGGCGCGTTCGCAGCACGAAGGACACGAAGGAACATTGGTTGACTACAACCGAGCGGGCGTTCCTCTTATGGAGCTCGTTACAGAGCCAGTCATCCACGATATTGCTACCGCAAGTAATTTTGTTCGGGAGCTGCAACTGCTCCTTCGGACTATCGGTGTCTCAGACGCAAATCTTGAAAAAGGAGAGATGCGTCTTGAGCTCAACTTGTCCCTCAGTAAAGACGAAACATTTGGCACAAAAGTTGAGGTCAAGAACATCAACTCGTTCAGATCGTTCGAGGCTGCAGCTGCGTATGAAATAAAACGACAGAGCGAGGCTCTTGATCGGGGAGAGCGTGTCATTCAGGAAACCCGAGGCTGGGACGAGAATCGTCAAAAGACATTCTCACAGCGTACCAAAGAGGTGGCAGAGCAGTATCGCTACATGCCCGATCCCGACATCCCAAAGTTTGATCTCAGCAAGATTCCAGAGTTCGAACTATCTCGGATACAAGCAAAACTTCCCGAGATTCCATCAAAAAAGCGCGAAAGATATGGAAATCTCGGCATACCGAGCAATCTCGCAAACCAGATTGTTGCCGATAGTGGCCTCTCGAAGTATCTAGATATATGTCTTCTTGAAGAGGGGGCACGAGCTCATGCAAAGACTCTTGCGAACTACATTATGACTGACGTGCCGCCGCTTAGTGCAGAGGCAGGTATACTGCCTGCTGCGGAGACAGCGCCAGCCTTTGTGGAGCTCATCACACTTATTGCAGAGGGAACCATTACTTCGCGCGTTGCAAAGGATCTCCTTAAGGAAGTTCTCTATGAACACGCAGTGCCAAAGACGCTTGTTGCACAGCGTGGGCTTGCTCAGACAAACGATACCGAAGCGCTCGCGGCGGTCATCGCTGAAGTTATTGCCGAGAACCCGACCGTGGCAGATGAATACCGCGCAGGGAAGGAAGCAGTGCTCCAGTTCCTGGTTGGTCAAGGCATGAAGAAAACTCGAGGATCAGCGAATCCTGGCGTGCTTGCACAAGCACTTAAAGATGCGCTTACCTAGCACAAAAATACCGACATGCGTCGGTATTTTTTGTACTCGAATATTCCCTGTGGTTATGTATTGGATACCCGAGATGTCCACATACATTGTGGATATCTCGGGTTGCTTGTTTCTCTATCCGAGATATACTGTCAGTAATGGAGGTTCTTACTATCAACGGCAAGCAGTTTGTGAAGGCAGTGAATGTTGCTCACGAGTTTGGGTATGCGCCTGATTATGTTGGGCAGCTTGCTCGCTCTGGGGCGGTGAGCGCAGAACGCGTCGGGCGAGCATGGTATGTTAGTCGTGACGAGGTCGCCGCGCATAAGGGGGAGAAAAGACGGTCTGTTGCAGCACGTGCACGAGCAGGAATCGCGGAGCGCGTACGTACGTCATCGGGGGAAGATTCCGCTGTGCGTGTGTCAGGAATTTCATATCACGATGATGACGCGCCGCTTATGCCGCAGATTGCGCGTCATGAACCTCGCCCTTCTCGTGTTATGGTCGAACCCGCGGAAGAGCAGGTAGCTCACGAGGTGGACGACAAGATCATTGCCGACACTGCCTTTGAGTCAGTGAAAGAAGATGCTCCAAGCGAGTCTCAGGAAGAATCCTACCGAGTTCATGTTCGACAAGTGGAAAAAATAGCGCCACTAGTAGTAGAGCCGAAAGTGAAAGAGGCACCATACGGGGGGTATGAAATTTCTCATAAAAAAGAGATCTCGGAGCAGACCTTTTCTATCTCATCCTTGCCTCATGTTGAGGTGAAATATCGTTCGAATGTGCCATACATTCTTGTCCTTGGACTCTCGGTCGTTGTGTTATTTGTAGGGATGTATACGTACGTTGACGGAGTGGCAACGAATCTTCGTCAAGAAAAGAGTTATGGTGTGGATGTAGATGTCGTGAACGCACTCATAAATGAATAGGAAAAACAGTGTAGAAGCACTGTTTTTTACTTTGGATAATAAGGAGTTCGGCCACGATCGCTTAGTATTTGTTGTTCGCTTGCGCTCCAAAATACTAAGCGTTGCCGACCCCGCCTTGCCTCCCATTATATAACTCCGCTAAAGCTACGTAATATAATGGGTTCCCAGACGTCCTTTTGAGCCCCTTATCGTCTCACGGCGGGCAACAAAATAAACGCGTACGCGTTTATTTTAGCCGCTGTGGACGATAAGGGACTCGAACCCCCGACCTCTGCAATGTCAATGCAGCGCTCTAACCAGCTGAGCTAACCGTCCGTGTTTTGTAGTATAGCCTTTGTTTGTCGAAGCTGTGGCGACCGTCCGTGTTTCCGTTGCTGCTTTGTGCTCCGCATTATACATATTTTCATGACAAATACTAGCGTAAGATGGTTATCTCTGAAAGAATCCAGACACGTTCTCGTCATGGAAAGAGTATGCTATACTTCACCGCAATGAGAAACACGAAGTACATCCTGATTGCTTTTTTGATTATTTCACTAATGGCGGGAACGGCTATTTCGTTGCAGGCGTCAACCGCGTGTGATGCTTCAAATATCACGAATAAACCTGAAGCTGAGCTCAAAGAATATCTTCAAAAATGTGAAGAAGAGGCTGCGAAAGCACAGGCGGTGCTTAATCAGACAAAGACCGAAGTGCGTTCAATTGATGGAGTGGTAAAGACACTTCAGACGAAAATTACTTCAGCAGAAAAGACGATCAAAAATAAGAACTCACTCATCGTTGAACTTGGATCTGAGATTCGAACGCGACAAGCTCGTATTGAGGAGCTTGAAGCAGACATCGCTCGCGGTAAGGAATCACTTGCAGAGCTCATTCGTCGCACCAATGAGGTTGGTGATTACACGCTCGCGGAGGTGTTCCTTAATACGAAGAATCTCTCTGAGTTTTATGTAGATATTGATAATTATACCGGTATCAAAGCAGAGCTTGAGCTCTATTTTTCACAGATTCGCGAGACACAGCTACAAACCGAGGGCGAGAAGACACAACTGTCAGAGAAACAAAATGATGAGCTTGATGCGAAATACATCATCGAGCAAGAGAAAAAGAGAATCGCAAGCGACCAGTTAGATCAAAAGAGGTTATTGAGTGCAAAACAGAGCACGGCAAAGGTGCAAGAAGCAACCCTTGCAGAGATTCAGAAGAAAGCGGCCGCTATTCGTGCAGAATTGTTCAAGCTTCGTGATGCTGGTGCAATTCCTTTTGAGGACGCGCTCAAATATGCACAGACTGCAGAACGTGCGACGGGTGTGCGTGCAGCATTTATCCTTGGTATTTTACGCCAGGAGTCAAACCTTGGATCGAACGTCGGTCGCTGCTATCTTGCTGACGAGGAAGGAAACGGTCGTTATATTTCAACGGGTGGTTACGTAGACGGTCTCATGCGTGAAGACGCGGTGCGGCAGGATGCCACGGCATTCCTTGCGCTCGTTAAAAAACTTGGGCGAGATCCGTATGCAACACCCGTGTCATGTCCGATATCGTCAACAACATATGGTGGCGCAATGGGTCCAACGCAGTTTATTCCGACAACATGGAAGGGTATCGAGGCGAGTCTTATGACTGCCCTTGGTGTAAGCGCAACCGACCCATGGAATCCACAGCACGCTATTATGGCGACAGCGGTATACGTGCAGCGACTTGGAGCGGCAAAGCAAACCTATACTGCCGAACGAGAAGCAGCAGCGCGGTATTATGCGGGAGGGAACTGGGCAACTATGGGGCTCTCGTATGCGGCGAGTGTATTAAATCACGCAGAAGGATTCCAGAAAAACATCGACTTCCTGGATCAGAACTAATCGAGATGTATAGAAAAACACTGCTTGATGCAGTGTTTTTGCTTATGCGGCGGTAGGGAGGACGTCTACAAACTTCTTTGAAACGGTGTTTCCGTCGAAGCCTGTCTTGCGGCCGGTGCGGAAGGCGAGTTTTCCAGCAGTCATAGCGAAGAGTGTGTGGTCGTGACCGACACCAACATTCTTGCCAGCTGCCATCTTCGTACCGCGTTGACGGACCAAGACCTCACCAACACCAACGATCTGACCGTCAGCACGTTTCAAGCCAAGATAATTTGGCTGTGAATCGCGCCCGTTTTTCGAGGAACCTCCTGCTTTTTTGGTTGCCATATTCGCGTGAATTGATTATGATAAGTAAGTGCAGGGGATACTACAAGATTTTCAGAGAAAAATCAAGCACGCACTGCTTGATGATCATTTTTACATGACCTGCCTCATGATTGCAGTGGGTATTATAGCGTTTGAAATTGGGCGATTCTCAGTTCGCCAGGAGATACAAGCAGCGCCTGCACTTGTATTTCAAACATCTACAAAAAGCGCAACAACATCTACTTTTGTAGAGAAAGGGGTAGTGGCTCGCGATACGCCCGACACCTCGGGGCTTCCGTATGTTGGCGCGAAGAGTGGGCGTGTGTACTACCCGGCAACCTGTGCATCTGCCACAAGGATTGCGGTAGCGAACCGGGTGTACTTTGCATCCGTTGCCGAAGCGGTGGCGGCAGGAAGAACGCCAAGCGCACAATGTAAATAAACGTTGATTTTTCGGGTGTTCTCTGGTAGACTGCGCGCGTCATTATGATGCATCTTTTTGGGACATATGCGCACGCTGCAGAAACGGCACATGAAGCGGGAAATGCGGCGATTTCTATTCATCTTGCATCAGAACAACTCGGAACTTTTTTTGGTGTCCCTATAACCAATACACTTGTGACAACATGGGTCTCTATGCTGGCACTCCTTGTGCTTGCTGCGGTGATAGGCATGAATGTCCGCACTATTCCTGGAAAACTCCAGAGTGTTTTTGAAGCACTTATCGCGTTTTCCTACAAATACATTAAGGAGACCTTGGGTGATGAGAGGCTTGCCGCCAGGTATTATCCCGTTATTATGACCATCTTTTTGTTTATTTTGAGCATTAACTGGGTGGCGCAGATTCCAGGGCTTGAGGCAATTACCTACAAAGGAAGCGCCTTGTTCCATGCTGGAACTGCGGATTTGAACATTACGCTTGCCTTTGCACTCATTGCCCTCACCACGATTGAGTTTGCAGGAATTGCGGCGCTTGGTGTAAAGGCGTACGGCGGCAAGTTCATTAACTTCCACTCACCCATTGGCTTCGTAGTAGGTATTATCGAACTTATTTCAGAGCTTGCTCGACTTATCTCGTTCTCATTTCGTTTGTTTGGTAACATCTTTGCAGGGAAAGTGCTTCTCCTCGTGGTTGCATTCTTTGTGCCGTTCATCATGCCGGTGCCGCTCATGGCGTTTGAGATATTTGTAGGCTTTATCCAGGCGTTTGTTTTTGCCATTCTTACACTTTTCTTTATCAAGGCAGCAACCGAAATGCCACACTAACCTCGCGGTTAGACACAAGGGGAAACCTTTGTGTCTGCTCACGAGCAGATTACTAACGTATATAAACTATCATTCATATGGAATTGGAAGCAGTAAAAGCAATCGCTATGGCGATCGCTGCAGGTGTCGGCGTATTTGGTCCAGCGCTCGGTATTGGTCTCCTCGTTGCGAAAGCTCTCGAGGCAATTGGACGCAATCCAGAAGCCGCAGGAAAAATCCAGGGAACTATGTTCATTGGTGTTGCCTTTGTGGAAGCTCTCGCGATTTTTGCACTAGTTGTCGCCTTCGTTATCAAGTTCGCCTAATTCTTCCGAAACGGGCGAATTTGCACTGGTTTCAGAAATATTCTACGCGCCGTACATGTGGTACGGCTTGGTCGAACACTTCTCTCAGCCAGCACAACTCCATCCCGTTTAGAAAGAATTAGATTGCTTTATTTAAAGTATCTTTTAATTTATGGATTCTCTCATTCACGCATTTGGTCTCGACGTTAAGGTCGTTATCGTACAAATCGTTAACTTCACCATTCTTGCGTTCGCGCTTGTGTGGTTCTTGTACACGCCTATTCTCAAGGTGTTGCGTGAACGTGAAGAAACCATTGCGCAGGGTCTTGCAGATGCAGAAGCTGCCGCAAAGGCAAAGGATTCTGCAGAGGCAGAGCGCCTTACTACGCTCGCTGCAGCAGAGAAGGATGCTCGCGATATTGTGGCGAATGGCAAAAAGGTCTCTGATGAAAAGATGATGACCGCTCTTGCGGAAGCTGATGAAAAAGTAGCCTCGCGCATTGCTTTGGCAGAAGTGCGCGGTGAAGAAATTATTGCGGAGGCACGCAAGGCCGCAGAAGTAGAAGTTGCAAAACTTGCTATTCTCGACCTCGAAAAGAAACTCACGGCATAATATGGATCGTCTTATTACTACATACGCGCAGCTCATGCTTGCATATGCGCCTGAAAAGGTGCGTGCCAGCATGGAAAAGCGCGGGCACGGCAAGCTCTGGAAGCGTACGCTCCGTAAGGCCTTGCTTCTCGCAGGGAAAAGTACTGCCCGTACCGAGCCCGTTGTTATCCTTGCACGCGAAAGCGACAAGCAAAAACATGCTGAAAATATTGCAAAATCTGGCGGTGCGGAAGCGCGCGTTGCGATTGATGCAAGTATTGTCGGTGGATTTATTCTCCAAAAAGGATTCTCACGCATCGACCGTTCCTACAAAACAGCACTTCATACACTGTATAAAAAAGTAACCGCATAAATTATGTCAATCATCGAAACAATCAAGAAAGAACTCGAGAATATCTCGACTGACACACAGGCTGAGGAGGTTGGTGTGGTTTCTGCGGTATCTGACGGTATCGTTGAAATTGAAGGCATCACTGCAGCGCAGATGATGGAAATGGTCGTGTTTGAAACAACCGAAGGGAGGTCGCTTGCGGATACGCTTGCGCCCGATTCTGCGGTTATCGGACTCGTACTCAACCTCGAAGAAGACCTTGTTCGTGCGGTAGTTCTCGGCGAGTCACACACGGTCCGTGAAGGTATGGTTGTGCGTCGTACCGGTAAACTTCTCTCGATTCCTGTCGGAGAGGGTATTGTGGGGCGTGTCGTAAGTCCACTCGGCGCTACTATCGATGGAAAGGGTGCTGTGACAGGCGAAACAGTGGCAATGCCGATTGAGCGCGTTGCATACGGTGTTATGGAGCGTTCATCAGTGAACACACCAATTCACACCGGTATCAAGGCAATTGACTCAATGATCCCCATTGGTCGCGGACAGCGCGAGCTTATTATTGGTGACCGTGGTACGGGTAAGACAACTGTTGCACTTGACACTATCATTAACCAGAAATACGAACCAAAGGAAACTCGCCCGCTTTGTATCTACGTTGCCATTGGTCAGAAGCAGTCAAAGACGGCGAATATTATGCGCATTCTCGAAGAAGCAGGTGCGATGGAATACACCACCATTGTTTCTGCGGGCGCGGGTGATGCATCGCCCCTTCTTTTCCTTGCACCATTTGCGGGTGCGGCTATTGGTGAATACTTCATGCAGAAGGGCAAAGATGTGCTCGTGGTCTTCGATGACCTTTCTAAGCATGCGGTAGCGTATCGCCAGATGTCACTCCTCCTTCGTCGTCCGCCAGGACGCGAAGCGTTCCCGGGAGACATCTTTTACCTCCATTCACGTCTTCTCGAACGTTCTGCAAAGCTTTCCGCAGAGCTCGGCGGCGGGTCACTTACTGCACTTCCGATTATCGAAACACAGGAAGGTGACGTTTCTGCATACATTCCAACCAACGTGATTTCTATCACTGACGGTCAGATTTTCCTCGAAACAGATCTCTTCAACAAGGGTGTTCGCCCTGCGCTTAACGTTGGTATTTCTGTATCGCGCGTGGGTTCTTCTGCACAGACAAAGGCAATGAAGAAGGTTGCAGGCAAAATCCGTCTCGAACTCGCACAGTTCCGTGAGCTCGAGGCCTTCATGCAATTTGCCTCAGACCTCGATGAAGAGACCAAGAAGCGTATCGATTCAGGACGCGCCTTTACGGAGCTCTTGAAGCAAAAGCAAGGAAACCCACAGCCATTCTATAAGCAGGTTGTTTCACTTTTTGCGGCAAACAGCGGCTATATGGAGGGGGTGCCTGTTTCACAGATCAAGAAACTTGAAGACGACTTTTTGAACTACATTGAACGCGAACATGCGCAGGTGCTTTCTACTATTGAGACAGCTCGTGATCTCTCTGATGAAGTACAGGCAACGCTCAAGACAGCAATTGCAACCTTTAAAGAAACCTACACCGCATAGTTTGCGAACACAACAGTATGTCTCTCAAACTTATTAAACAAAAAATCGTCTCAACACGAAAAACCGGCAAGGTAACGCGTGCTATGGAGGCGGTGTCGGCGGTAAAAATGCGCAAAACGCAGGAGCGTGCTTTTGCGGCGCGCGTGTACGCGCGTGCTGCCGTACGTATGCTTGCAAGTATTTCGCGTCTCAATGAGTCGGCAGTAGCACACTATACGATGCGCACTACAGAGAATAACCGCGCACTTCTTGTGCTCGTCACCAGTGATAAGGGGCTCGCAGGCGCCGTAAACAGTGCGGTGCTCAAGCTGGCGGATTCATTTTTGCAAAAGCATACGTGTGACTTCATTTGTATTGGTCGCAAAGCGGTTGAATACGCAGAGAGAAATGGTGCAGTCATTGTGCACAAGGAAACGAATGTTGCCGACAATGTCTCGCTTCAGAATGTTGAGCATATTACCAAAAAAGCCCTTGAGGCATATAAGGAAGGGACGTATGGCGTTGTCTATGTCCTCTACCAGAACTTCCTCTCAACGTTTGAACAAAAACCACTGGTGCGACAGGTGTTGCCGCTGAACCCCGAAGGGCTTGAGGTGATGGTCCGAGAAATCGTGCCGAAGTCAGGAAAATTTGCAGACCGCACGGAAGAAGCCGTCGGCACGGGGAGCGAATACCTCATCGAACCTTCTGCGGAAGAGCTTATGCCTGAGCTTGTCTCGCAACTTGTTCACGTCGCGATCTATCATGCGCTCATTGAGCATAAAGCGTCTGAACACTCAGCACGTATGGTTGCAATGAAAAACGCGACCGACAAGTCAAAAGAAATAGCAAGGTCGCTCACGCTCAAGTTCAACAAAGCACGCCAAGCAGCAATCACTGCCGAAGTGTCGGAGATTACCGCAGGAGCCGCAGCTATCAAATAATCCCATCCAATTTTGAAAGAAATTAGTCGCCATTAATTACGTATAACCAAGTATAAATTTATGAAAAAAGGAGTCATAACTCAAATCATCGGTCCCATTGTGGACGTGCACTTCGAAGGGGGTGTGCCGTCGCTTCTCAACGCGCTTACGGTTGCGGTAGGGGACACAACACTCACCCTCGAAGTAGCACAGCATGTTGGTACTGACCGCGTGCGTGCTATTGCGATGCAAGATACGCAAGGACTCACTCGTGGACTTGAGGTTCTCGACACCGGCGCACCGATTTCGGTACCGGTGGGTACAGAATCTCTTGGACGACTCTTCAATGTGCTTGGTAATGCGCTTGATGGCGGTGCGTCACTTGAAAAAACAGCAAAGCGCGCAATTCACCAAGAACCACCTGCATTCTCTGAACAATCAACAAAGTTTGAAGTGTTTGAAACAGGTATTAAGTCAGTCGACCTTCTCGCCCCGTTCATTAAGGGTGGTAAGGTTGGGCTCTTTGGTGGTGCTGGCGTAGGAAAGACGGTGCTTATTCAGGAACTTATCAATAACGTGGCGACACAGCATGGTGGCTACTCAGTATTCGCCGGTGTTGGAGAACGTGTGCGTGAAGGAAACGACCTCTACCATGAAATGAAGGACTCGGGCGTGCTCGACAAGACCGCGCTTGTCTTCGGACAAATGAATGAAGTGCCAGGTGCTCGTGCACGTGTTGGACTTACAGGTCTCACTATGGCCGAGGCACTCCGCGACGAAGGCGGTAAAGATGTGCTCTTCTTCATGGACAACGTCTTCCGCTTCACCCAGGCAGGGCAGGAGGTATCATCACTTCTTGGGCGTGTCTCCTCAGCAGTAGGCTACCAGCCGACACTTGCTGAGGAAATGGGTAAAATGCAGGAGCGTATTACCTCAACGAAGAAGGGTTCGATTACCTCAGTGCAGGCAGTCTACGTACCGGCCGACGACCTTACCGACCCTGCACCAGCAACAACATTCCAGCACCTCGACTCAACCGTCGTGCTCTCACGCCAGCTTGCCTCGCTCGGTATCTACCCAGCTATCGACCCACTTCAATCAGCATCATCGGCGCTCGACCCAATGATTGTTGGGGAAGAGCATTACCGCGTTGCAATGGGTGTGAAGCAAATGCTCCAGCGTTACGCTGACCTTCAGGACATCATTGCGATTCTCGGTATTGAAGAACTCTCCGAAGATGACAAGATTGCTGTCTACCGCGCACGTAAGATCCAGCGCTTCATGGCACAACCATTCAGCGTTGCGGAAGTCTTCACGGGTGCTCCGGGTAAGTATGTTTCGCTCGCAGACACTATTCGTTCATTTGGAGAAATCCTCGACGGAAAGCACGACGATAAAAACGAGTCAGCATTTTATATGAAGGGCTCAATCGACGAGGTTGCGTAGATTCTTCCAAAAGTTGGCGAATTTGCATTGGCTTCACAAATTTTTACCCTCACCGTATGCTGAATACGGCTCCGGCAAAAATTTGCTCCAGCCAACGCAACTTCACTCAATTTTGAAAGAATCTATATAGTTCTAAATAACTATTGTATGAAAACTTTTCACCTCACGATTGCCTCTCTTGACAAATCTGTGTTTGATGGCTTTGTAACACGCGTTACGGTACCAGGAAGTGAGGGTGAGATGACGATTCTTGCCGATCACGTCCCCCTCATCTCGCGTCTCTCCGCAGGAACGATTACGTGTACGGATGCTGCAGGCGATCACACGTTTGCGGTCACGCATGGCGTACTCGAAGTGGGCGCGAGCAGAGCAACAATTCTCATCTAAACAGATGAGTTACAACAAACCGCTTTCCGAGCGGTTTGTTTCGTGTATACTGTGAGGCATATGTTTCGCATCATCGGTATCATTGCGCTCCTGGCGCTCCCCGCTACGCTTTCTGCTGCGGTGGGTATTTCGCCATCAGGAATTGAGGCAACAGTACCTTCAGGTGCGCAGCAGGACGGTTCAGTTATCTTCATGCGCGATGATGAAGATGCAAAGACTGCTATGTATGTGACGGTCTTCTCTGACAGCGCATTTCTTCTCACGGAAGGCGTAGAATATTTTATGGACGCGGGCGTGAAGCGCATAACTATCCCGTACCGTTTTGATGCCACGGAGTATGTGCCGGGGAGCTATACCGGCATCTTGTATCTTCGTCCCGAGCGTGCATCCTCACGGGCAGTCAATGGCGTACAGGTCCAGGTGCAGGGCGGCGTACGGGCAGCCATGACCGTAACGGCGCCTGTAGCAGCGACATGGAAGGATGGTGCTCGGGAGAATATTCGTGATCACTTCGCGCTGTATCAAGAAACCGCTGGTTACTTGATGGGGAGAGCAAAGGCATATGTAGCGGGTATTTTCTAGGCAATGTCTAAAAAACACGGACTACATCCGTGTTTTTTAGAAGGAAAAAATGGGGTACGCAAGGCCATATATCCACTGGCGAGGGATGGGGCCAAGAAGTCTCGAATCGGCACGGCTGTGCTCGCGATTATCGCCAAGTACAAAATATTCATGCTCGGCGAGAGGCCCGAACGTTGCGGGTTTACTGTCCCAGGTGCGGGTGAGGGTACCCTCGCGTAGGTAGGGTTCATCAAGGAGGACTTCGGTGCCGTCAGTAGCAACAAGATAGACGGCGTTTTTTCGGATACGGAGTGTTTCACCAGGGAGTCCTATGATGCGCTTGACCAGCAACATACCGTTTGGTTTGTGCAGGAGCTGTACGATATCGCCACGTTGTGGCTCGCGGACAAGGAGTGACACTTTTTCGATGATGAGGCGCTCGTTATCGCTGAATGTTGGAAACATTGAAAGTCCATCAACAACGCCGACCGAAAAAAGAAATGAACGCACAAAGAGTGCGGCAATAAGGAAGAGAAAGAATGCAAAGGAAAGCTTGCCGGCAGTACGTAAAAAAGTGCGATTGAACGTCATGCTTGCAGTATACCACTTACTCCAGAGAACTGAGATACCGTTTCTCTTTTTGGACACCTTGCGTATACTTGCGCTATGACGAACACACTTCTTGGACTCAGTGCATCGGTGTATCAGCTCGGTGAAATGGTGGCAATTCTCGCACAGCTTCAGCTCTTGTGGGGATTTCTCGCAGGGTTCGGGCTCGCGGTGCTCATGTACTCGTTTATGGCAACAATGCCAGAAAGAACGGTTCGGGCGCCAGGAGCAAGGTCAAAGGCGAGCGCCATCGCACTTGCCTGTGTCGCACTCTTCTGTCTTGCTTTCACGGTACTTGCCATTATATCCACAGTTCGTTTCTAATGACCCGTGGTACACTGCGTCTATGCAGTTCGCTCTACGTTTATCTACTCGCGCCTTCGTGAGTACGCTCATACTTGTCGTTGTGCTCGCTATGGCGCTTCTCGTGCCTCGTGTGCAGGCTATCGGTATTTCACCGCCGATTATTCAGGCGACAGACATCCTCCGCAACTCGGCGCAGTCATACAGCGTGTCACTCCTTATTCAAGATCCCGCGCCGTACGACATGTACTTCAGTGCGGAGCCGCGCGGAGAGTATGGACACTACCTCAAGGGAGCATCGGAGGTCGTCATCCCGCAAGGGAAGACTTCCGTGGTGTACGACTTTGAACTCGAGCCAATTGACGCAGCGATTGGTTCATACAATCTCCAGCTTGCGTTTACCGAAAAACAGAAGGCTGCGCCTTCAGAGAACGGCGCCGAGGGTGGCGCAAAAGTGGTTGTGCTCCAGGGGGCTATCCTCGTCATCTCCATGGGTGTTACGGGAGAGGAGCGAGTCTCGTATGAGATTACTCGCGCACAATTCGAAGACACCGAGCCACGCATTCCGCTTATTGGTACCTACACGGTACGAAACACGGGCAACGTTGAATGGAAGCCAGACCGCATTGAGGTCGAAGCGTATGAAGTAGCCGATCCAGAAAACAAAGCAATGTTTGAGGTGAAGAGCGAAGCGATTCCGCTCGTGAAGCCAGGGAAAGTGCTCGATGCAAAAATATCGCTCGGTCACAAACTCACTGAAGGGCGCTATCGCGCAAAGGTTCGTTTCTATTATAAGGATGCGATGATCCAAGAACTCGAGACGCCACCGTTCAGTGTCTTCCAAGTAGGGACACTCGATCAGGCGGGAGAGCTCGTTGAAGTGACCACCAACAAAACCACCTACAATGTAGGTGAGCAGGTTGTGCTTCGAGGACTCTTTAAGAACACAGGAGACGTTACCGTTGAGGGTCAGCTTGAGACGCAGGTCTATAAAGACGGCGCCTTCGTCAATCTTGAAGTATCGCGCACGCTCAATATCGACCGCCGTCAGGAAACTGTCTTCGAGCAGTTCATTAAGATGAACGAGCCAGGCGAATACACACTTGAAGTTGCGGCAACCTACGGTACGCGCAAAACGCCCGCACAAAAGATAACCATCACGGTGCAGTCAGGCACGCTGAGCGCCGTGGGTAATATGTATATTACCATTGCGCTCCTCTCACTCTTTGTTATCGGCGTCATCATTTTCCTTATCCTCTTTGCGCGTCGTAAAAAGAAAGAGCAGGCACAGGCGGGCGGCGCAGTCGTGGCGCCCATCGCTCAGCCGGTCGCGGCCGTGACTTCCGCTCCTGCTGTGCCGGCAACACCGATTGCTGTGCCAGCAGTAGCGCCGCTCCCCACGCCCGTGCCAGCAGCACCCGCTCCAGCTCCGATACCGGTAGTGACACCACAAGAAGTTCCCACAGCCCCGCTCCAGACAGTCTCTCTAGAAGCACCCGTAGTCCCAGCACTAATTCCAGACCTCCCGCATGAAGTATCGTTACCTAACCTGCCTAAGGTGGAGATTCCTTCAGTATCAGAAATTACTTCAGAGCCGCTTGGAAAACAAAATCCTGAATCAACGACAGCTACCGTAATATAGTACAAAACAAACATGCACTGCATGTTTGTTTTGTATGCACCAGATATTTGGATATTTTGTTAGGGTATGTTATATTCTTGCGCGTTGCTCACCCGAGTAACATGCTTGATCTTTCACAACTATTTCCTTGAAAGGGAAAAATATGACAAAGCTATACCGAAGTATTTTTGCGCTCGTTTTTGCAATGTGCGGAGTTATGTCTGCATATGCGGACGACAATATTGCTGTTGCAGTAGGTGATTCTCATACGCTGTTCCTCAAACATGATGGGACTGTTTGGTCTACTGGTTATAACGGGAACGGTCAACTCGGGGATGGAAGTCTCTGGAAAAGATCAAGCCCAGTGAAAGTGACCGGGCTTAACAATGTTGTTTCTATTGCCGCTAGTGGGCAGCATTCGCTCTTTCTAAAAAGCGACGGCACTGTATGGGTCTCCGGCCTTAATAATAATGGTCAATTGGGAATCGGCACACTTGAAAATAAAAATATAGCTGTGCAGGTTCCTAATTTGTCTAGTGTTGTTGAGCTTGCTGCGAGCGGGGATTCGTCAGCGTTTCTAAAAAGCGACGGCACTGTATGGATTACAGGTAAAATCTGCGGGCAGTTTGGTATGAATAGGTGTGGAACTCCGCTGATTCTGTTGAATCCAACACAAATAACCAATGCTCCAGTCGGCGTCACTTCAATATCGCTCGCTACTACTTACGGTCATTACTTAAAAAATGACGGCACGGTTTGGGCTGCTGGTGAAGGGAGTAACGGACAGTTAGGTGATGGTAGTGGGGTATTTAGTGCAAATCCTGTACAGGTTAAAAATGTTTCTAACATTATTAAAATATCTGGAGGATTTTTTCTACAGAAAGACGGATCTGTATGGGCTACAGGGAATAATACTTATGGACAGCTCGGTGATGGCACTACTGTTTCGCGGAATGAACCAATAAAAATCACTACAATCTCTGACGTAAAAGAGATTAGTGCAAGGTCAGCTCATTCGCTTTTCCTGAAAAATGACGGCACGGTTTGGGCTGCTGGTTTTAATGGGTATGGTCAACTCGGAGATGGGACAACCGTAAACAAGTCTGTGCCTGTTGCAGTTATTGGTGCAAAGAATGCTCTCACGCTTGCTTCTATGAGTTATCAGTCCTTTTATGTAAGGGGGGACGGGGTTGTGTATGGAATGGGTTATAACGCCTTCGGTAAACTCGGTATTGGGTACGAAAGCTCATACGAGGTTACGCCCACTGCGGCTCTGAAAGGTGCATCCATTGATACTTGTAACGATACCTACCTTCACCTCCTCCCGTGTGGCCCTGTGGTAAATGCAATCTTGCAGAAGACGTACTTGGGTGGCTACCCGACAACACGTGAGCATATTGCCATTACCTATAAGGTCTTCAACAAGAGCCTGAGACAGATTCCGCCAGCAACGCTGTATCGCTCTACGTACCTCAACGAGGTGAATGCGCTTGTTGCCACTTGTCAGGCAAATACGCCGTGCCCCGTGCTTGCGCAGCCTGGAGAGTACTACATCATTGGTGAGTATCTCAATCCCTACGGCAGCGCATCATATCGCATGAAGTCGGTTACGTCGGGCTCTGACTGGTTCAACCAGGCAACACTCCTTTTTGTGAGTCATTACGACACGCCAAGCAACCTGCTCTGGACGCACTGATCCCGCTATGCCCTTAGAATAAAATAATAGAGAGTTCTTTTTTAACCGCCAGCAATGGCGGTTTCTTTTTGGTGATAGCTCCATGTTATCCACAGTTTGCGTGCGAGGAGTCGTGGTATACTTGTGCGTAGGGAAAGGTTGCATCAATTGATGCGAGAGATGCTGCGCTATCAGTACATCTCCTTCAGCGTTCGACGTCCCGTCAGTCTGAGTGTGTGCGTGCGCTATCACGTAACACAAACACACTGACACATTATTTGCCACTGCCTCGCAATTATGCGAACAGTGATAATTCATAATTATATTCATATGGAAGATCGAAGTTCCGATCATCTTGTGCTCGGGGGACTTTTGTTCCTTGTATTCTCACTCGTCGTAGCACTCGTATTTGTGTATACACGCGCAGCTGATACTACAACTGGTCAGTCGCCAACAACATCAGCGACTATTGATAACCAGGCACCTGCAGTTGATTCAGTTAACATTGCATATGTTGATAACGGAGACCTAAGTGCTACCAGTGGTAACATCGGACTCACCCTTGGTGGGCAAACACAGGTAGTTGTATGGGGAACCCTCTCCGACGCAAACGGTGAAGCTGACATCGACGAAGTATCTGTTGTTCTTCGTCGCTCAGGCGCAACAAACGCAGATAGCTGTACTGTTGACCTCAACGACTGTTACACAGCATCAGGCACTCAAGCTGTCCCTGGCGCTTGTGAGTTCACTGCTGATACTGCGACAACAAAGCATTACGCATGTACAGTGAACCTTGAATTCTTTGCAGACGGTACTACCGCCGGTGGACAGTTTGAAGCAGAGAACTGGGTAGCAAATGTTGTTGTCACAGACCTCACGCCTACTACAGGAACCGCATCAGCAACAACTGAAGTGAACGCACTCCTCGGCCTCTTTATCCCAACAGATATTGCCTATGGACAGTTTGCTCTTGGTGCAACCTCATCAGCATCAGCATCAGTCTCAGGTAACGGCTCAAACGTTATTCATAACATCGACCAGAAGGGTAACGTCATCGCTGACGTAACCGTAGAAGGTGGTGTTATGACCTGTAGCGCACTCGGTACTATCCCAGTGGGTAACCAGAAGTGGGCACTCGCAGCAAACGGCTACGAAAGTGCAACCGCACTTACGGCCACCGCGTTCGATACTGACCTTGCAGTACAGTACCAGACCGACGACAACTACGTTTCGAACCCATCACGTAAGCAGCTCTTCTGGTCTATTGGTATTCCAACAACCGGCGTTCGCGGAACCTGTACAGGTACGAACACCATTTCAGTCCTCGCAGCACAATAGTGCGACACATTAACGGGCTAATTCAATAAGGAGTATGAATTCCAAAAACCTCATTGTGCTCGCGCTCGTCGGTGTCGTTGTGCTTACCGGTGCGCTCATCGTAGCAACATCGGACATGCGTGGTGGCGATCGTGCCCCACGCGCAGCAAAGACACAGACTCCGCGTCCATCTGAAGGTAGTATGTCGGGCGAAGCAACACAAACCTCAGTCGAGATTGTGTCTGACAACGTCGAGACATCAGTTACCGTTCAGTAGCATAAAAAGAACAATCCTAGGCAAATGCTCGGGGTTGTTTTTTTGTCCCGCGTGTGGTATATTCCTCAGGCTTTTCAAGACCTACGTACCACGTCTGTGCATAACAGATGTGAGACCAATGGGCAACTAATATTCCCATGCTTGAAAGTACGACGTATCCCGTCGGTATTATTCAGTAAGAATCTATCTCACATGATGAAATATGTTCTCGGCACCAAGGAGCGCATGACGCAAGTCTTCGACGCAACAGGTGTCGTTACACCCGCGACAGTTATCCATGTCACGCCACATACCGTCACTGCAGTGAAAACTACAGCGACTGATGGCTACGACGCGGTGCAGGTTGCTACTCGTGAACAAAAGGCTTCACGCGTTGCAAAGGCGCAGCAGACAACGCTCGGCGGTGTAAAAAAGTTCATCCAGGAAATGCGTCCGCGCACAACCAAGGATGAATCAATCGAAGGTTTTGCACTCGG
This sequence comes from Candidatus Kaiserbacteria bacterium RIFCSPLOWO2_12_FULL_50_10, assembly GCA_001783515.1. GTDB lineage: Bacteria > Patescibacteriota > Minisyncoccia > Phycocordibacterales > UBA918 > HO2-49-34. The sequence goes on from MFMN01000003.1 coordinate 30,223, forward strand.
CGACACCTTCGATGCCTCTGCGTTTGCAGTTGGCGATGTTATCGAAGTCTCTGCAATTTCAAAGGGTAAGGGCTTCCAGGGTGTCGTGAAGCGCCATGGTTTCCATGGCGACAAGGCGACTCACGGACGCAAGCGTACGCACCGCGCCCCTGGTTCTATCGGAGCCACAGGTCTCGGACGCGTTATCAAAGGTATGCGTATGGCCGGCCGTATGGGCGGCGATCGTGTTACCGTTAAAAACCTCACTGTCGTACAGGTCGACGCAGCTGCAGGCATCCTCGTAGTTTCGGGAGCAGTTCCGGGACACAAGGGTACACTCGTAGAAGTTCGCGCAAAATAATCGTATGAAAACTACAATCTATACACAGGCAGCAAAGGCCGCTGGCGAACTCGAGCTTCCAGAAAACACCTTCGGTGTTGCATGGAATGATCAGTTCATGCATGACATGATCGTGAGCTATCAGTCAAACGCTCGTTCTGGCACCGCACACACCAAGGGTCGTGGCGATGTCGTCGGGACGGGCGCAAAGCCATGGAATCAAAAGGGAACTGGTCGGGCACGTCACGGTGACCGTAAGAGTCCAATCTGGAAGGGCGGCGGTGTCGCACACGGTCCAACGTCAGCAAGGAACTTCACCAAGAAGATCAATAAAAACGCACGTGCTCGCGCACTTGCCATTGCTCTCTCAAAGAAGTTTGCTGATGGAGAAATCCTCTTTGTCGACGCGCTCACGTTTGCAGCTCCAAAGACAAAGGACGCACGCACCGTGCTCTCAACCCTCGGTTCTATCGAAGGAAAGGAAGCGCTTGCTACACGTCGCAAGAACGCAGCAACTATCATTCTCGCCGATCGTGACATGAATACCGAAAAGAGCTTTGCAAACTTCGGCAACATCACGGTTACCCAAGCAAAGGATGTGAACGTTGTTGAACTTCTTACCAATAAGTTTGTGGTCATCGCTGGCGCAAAGGACTCACTTGAGACTCTTGTAAAGCGAACGGCAACAAAGACTGCTCGTAAGGCAGCTAATGCATAATAATTCTATGGCATTGTTTGGTTCAAAGAAAAAGACCGCGACAGCGGCACGCAAGGTTGCAGCAAAGGGTGACACTACTCTCGACCGCAACATTGGCAGTAAAATCCTCCGCCCACGCATCACCGAAAAGGCAATGCGTGTTGCAGAGAAGAACGTCTATGTGTTTGAAATCGCTCAGAAGGCAACAAAGACCGACGTTCGCGATGCAATCCGTACACTCTATGGAGTGAATCCGGTTGCAATCCGCACCACCACACGAGTAGCTCACGAAGCTGCAAAGCGTGGTCGCAAGATTCATGTCGCAGGCATTAAAAAGGCTTACGTACAATTGAAGGAAGGCGATACTATTACGGCAGCGTAATAGTTTGACAAGTATCGGAAACGTGTTGTTTCCGGCAAAGTAAATTAGTATGAAAAAATATAATCCAACCTCTGAAGGCCGCCGCGGCATGACGGGCATTGAGTACCGCAAGGTACTTACGTCAAACCAGAGCGCGCCGCTCAAATCGCTCACGAAGGGGATGCGTTCAACAGGTGGACGCAACTCACAGGGGCGTACGACGATGTTCAACCGTGGCGGTGGCGTAAAGCGCACCTATCGTGTTGTCGACTTCAAGTTCGACAAGAAGGACATTCCAGCAACTATCGAGTCAATCGAATACGACCCATTCCGCTCAGGATTCATCGCGCTCGTACTCTACAAGGACGGTGAACGCCGCTACATCCTTGCTCCAAAGGAGCTTAAGGTGGGCGATACGTTCGTAGTCTCAGCAGAGGCACGCCCAGCTATCGGTAATCGTTTGCCGCTTGGCAAGCTTTCTGCAGGTACCTTCGTGTACAACATCGAGACAAAACCACTTGGTGGCGCACGTCTCGTACGTTCAGCAGGTACACGCGCAGAAGTTGTTGCGCAGGATGGTGTGTACACACACATCCGCCTTCCTTCAACCGAAGTTCGTAAAATTATCGGAACCGCATGGGCAACCGTTGGTACCGTTTCAAACGAAGAGCACAGCCTCGTCGTTATCGGTAAGGCAGGACGTGCACGTCACATGGGGCTTCGTCCGAAGACTCGTGGTACCGCAAAGAACGCCGTCGACCACCCACACGGTGGTGGTGAGCAGCGAAGCCCTCGTGGTCATCGCCGCGAACGCACCAAGCAGGGTCGCCCAACAGGTAAGGGACAAAAGACACGATCACCGAAGAAGCACTCAAACAAGTTTATCGTGTCTCGTCGCAAGCCGGGCAAGCTTATGACTTCACGCAAATAATAAGAAACGTATATGAAAACAGATATTCATCCAAAGGGATACCGTAAGGTAATCTTCAAGGATACGTCAGCAAACGTATCGTTCCTTATTGGCTCAACCGTGAAGGAAGACGGTAAGGACACCTGGACCGATGGTCAGGAGTACCCGATGAAAGAAATCGGCATCTCATCTGCATCGCATCCATTCTACACTGGTCAGGAAAAGGTCATGGACACTGCCGGACGTGTAGAGAAATTTAAGGCAAAGATGTCAAAAGTTGCATCTCGCAAGAAATAATAGTTCTTCCAAAATGGGCGAATTTGCATCAGCTTCGGAAATTTTTATCCTCGCCGTAGGTTGACTACGGCTCCGGTAAAAATTTACCTCCAGCCGACGCAACTTCATCCCATTTAGAAAGAAGTACACGTGCGGGAAAACATTTGACAATTTGCTAGATTTCGCTATTATAGCAACACATTCAGGAGACGAAAGTTTCCGAAATGGTCATAACTGACCGAGCGGCACTACGAAGGTATGTGCCTACCTCGGGCCTGTAGCTCATCTGGTAGAGCGCCCCGCTTGCACCGGGGAGGTAGCGGGTTCAAGTCCTGTCGGGTCCACAAAGACATAAAACCAACGCGTCTAGCGTTGGTTTTATCTTGTCTTTGTGAGACCCGACAGGACTTGAACGCCGGAGCCGGTATACAAGATTGTTACTGATACGAAGCTTTTGCGTAGTACAGTAACAATACTTGTCGGAGAGGCGGGGTCGGCAACGCTTAGTATTTTTGGAGCGGCAGCGAACAACAAATACTTTAGCGATTGTGACCAAGTCCTGTCGGGTCATCCCGCATTTTACTCGACCGTAAAATTATACCCAGAAAATCTCCCAGAAAGTATTTGACGCGTGACATCACGGTCTGGTTCAGTCCCGAAAACAGTACTTGTCCCGTAGAGTGTTGCATGGGTGCCTTCCATCTTTATTTTTCCGCCACCTTTGCAAACACAGATGACATCGTCACCAAGTTCCTTTTGAAACAACGCGAAGAGGTCTTTGTGCCACTCTGCAATGTGTGGTGGCGCTACAGCAATATATATTTCTGCACCACAGGTAATCACAATAAATTTTCCACTTTCGAGATGCTCAGTAGGCATAAACACCTGTTGGACTATGTTTTTCATACATGCAGTATACTTGAAAAAGTTAGGAAAGAAAAAGGTTTCCTAGATTACACCCAATTTCTCAAAAACTACGGTATACTACACCCATGAACGAACCAACGACACGCTCGCTTGATGAACTGCTCGGTAAGGAAACGTATGTGTATCAAGGGAAGACCTATGCACGCAGAGACCTCTATAAAGCATCATCGCTCAAAACGGTGCTCATTACAGCGTATGTGGTTGTGGTAGTGGTTGCTATTGGTGGCGTAGCGGCGTGGTCGCTCGGTGCTACGATTCCGCTTCCTGATTTTTTGCTGGGGATTCAAGAAGAAGCGCCGGTCGTGCAGGTGCGAGAGCGTGCAGTAGCGCCACCCGTGGCTCCTGCAGAGGTTGCGACAACAACGGATGCGAACGGGCAGGTGAGTACATCGGTAGAGGTTGTCGGCGCGACGAGTACCGCGAGTACCACGACTCAGTAATTGCTTATAGGGGCGTGTACGTATTGTTGAGGTTGTTGTTCTAACGCCTGGGTTCCTCCTGAATGACAAAAGTTACCTGTAATGCTTTAGATTGATTGGATGGTTAAAACCATGTTATAAGAAAACTCGCATTGCTGCGAGTTTTCTTTTTGGTAGCGGGAACTGGAATCGAACCAGTGTCTTGAGGTTATGAGCCTCACGAGGTACCTCTCCTCTATCCCGCTGTGTAATCTTGCTGGTGTTGTTTTATAGACCGACACAGGTCTTGAGGTTATGAGTCATATAATTCCTCTTGCGAGGTACCTCTCCTCTATCCCGCTATATTTTCTGATGATGTTTGGGAACCTGTACCATAACAAAAAAGATGACAAAAGTCCAGTCGCTCATTTGATGTGGCGTGGTATAGTGCAAGGATGTTAGAAGAACTGTTCGGCGTAAGTAAGGTTGGTATTGATCTCGGCACAACGAGCGTGCTGGTGTATGTGCCAGGGAAAGGGGTGGTAACGTATGAACCATCAGTTGTTGCAGTGTCTGATGACCAGCAGATTCTTGCGGTGGGCGACGAAGCGAAGCGCATGATTGGACGTACGCCTGAGCATATTCGTGCGTATCGCCCGATGAAGGACGGGGTGATTGCAGACTATCGTGTGACGGAGGCTATGCTTCGATATTTTTTGCGCCAAGCATGCGGACGATTCTCGCTGCGCAGGCCCGACGTGCTTGTCTCGGTGCCATCAGGGGTTTCGTCAACAGAGAAGCGCGCAGTCATCGAAGCGGCGCTCAATGCTGGCGCGAAGAATGCCTATGTGCTCAAGGAGCCGATTCTTGCAGCTCTTGGCGCGGGGCTTCCTATTTATGAGCCGTGCGGACATCTCATTGTTGATATTGGTGGCGGCACGACTGATGCGGCGGTTATTTCGCTTGGATCAATTGTTGCCGCAACGTCAGTCCGCTGCGCCGGGAACAAAATAGATGCAACGATTGTCGATTATGTAAAGAAGACCTACAATCTTGCGATTGGTGAAAAAACTGCCGAGGATATTAAAATAGGTATTGGCTCAGCACTTCCTGTTGAAGAGGAACTCTCCATGGAAGTAAAAGGACGTGATCTCATGTCGGGGCTTCCGCGCACGATTGAACTCAAGACAAATGAGGTGGTGCGCGCTACACAGAAAGAGCTTCGCGAGATTGTGGGTGCTATCAAAACCGTTTTCCAAGATACGCCGCCAGAGCTTGCTGCGGATATTATTGATTACGGGATTATTCTTACCGGAGGCTCGTCACAACTTCGCAACCTTGCAGAGTTTGTGAAGCGTCGTACGGGGGTAAAAACAAAAGTGGCAGAGCAGGCGCAGTTTTGTGTGGTGAAGGGGACGGGAATAGCACTGCAGCATTTAGACATGTATAAACAGGCCCTAATCAGAAAATAGCAGAACTTCCAAAATTGGCACATTTGCACATGCTTCAGTCGCTCGCTTCTCGCGGTACGTTGGGTACCGCTCCTGCGCTCACTTCTTCCAGCCAGCACAACTGCGCTCAATTTTGAAAGTTCTGCCTTCGCGGGAGTTGCGGTATGCTTTGTTGCGGCGGATTGTCTTTTGCGACGATTTATGTATAATGCGCTAACCATGACACACGAGCGAGAAGAAGACATACAGGCTCTTCATGAGGAGCTCGGAGAACTTCGCAAGGAGCTTGCGAAGAACTCGTCATTGGTAAAGAAGATATACCGCCATACCGCTATTGCGAACGCAATGCGATTCATCTGGCTCGCTATCATTGTGGGTATTCCCGTTGTTGCCTATATTTTTGCGGGTTCGTTTATTGAAACGATTGCAAATTATATCAATGCGCAAATCCAGGAAATCCTCAATGCATACCTCCAGCAGTATCTTGGAAGGTAAAATACTATATACCAACGCTTGGGTAGCTCAGTTTGAGGAGACCGACCGCTTCCGCGGACCAGGTCGGTCTCGCTGCTAAGGATGTCGGCCGCCGCCGACACTATCAAAAATGTTTGCTTTCGCAAACATGGCAGATAGAGCACTCATTGCCTGCGATGGAATGCTGAAGAGTATAATACGCTTGGGTAGCTCAGTTGGTAGAGCACTCCCCTGAAGAGGGAGGGGTCACCAGTTCGACCCTGGTCCCAAGCACAAAATAAATAGCTCAGTTGGACACCGCTCCACTACGTTCCGCGGCGCAGAGCCTGCACTCGCGATCAAAAAGAACATGCCCTACGGGACACGTTCTTTTTGTCACTCGTTTGACTCTGATAGAGCACTCCCCTGAAGAGGGAGGGTGTCGCCGAGTTCCGAACCCTGGTCCCAAGCACCTATAAAAACGCAATGCATACGCATTGCGTTTTTTGCGTGGTATACTCTCCCTATGCAGCGAATAAAAACTCTCATAGCGTGGGCAAAGAGTAATCAACATCACCTCCTCTCGGCGTCGTTTTTTGTGGGGTTTGTTATTGATAACCTTACCCTCAACCGTGTCGACAGTCAGGGTGACAACATTATTCTTGCAACCTATATGGTGCTGATGATGTTCTCGACGCTTATGCTGTATGCAGCGCTCGCAACAAAACTGCCTGAACGTATCGTGCCGTTTTGTCGTGATTTCATGCCGTATGTTATGCAGTTTTCTTTTGGTGGTGTGCTCTCTGGCATGCTTATCTTCTATAGTCGTTCGGGCTCGTGGGAATCAAGCTGGCCGTTTCTCGTCATTATTGTCGGGGTTATTGCGGGCAATGAGCTTCTTTCGCGACGAGCTGAGCGACTTGTCTTTAACTTGTCGGTGCTTTTCATTGCGCTTTTCTCGTATACTGCGCTCATCATTCCGGTGCTCATTGGGCGCATGGGCGAAGTGGTGTTTGTAATTAGCAGCATCATTGCACTTGCTATCTTTGTGGCGTTTGTACAGACACTTATCGCTATTGTGCCGAACTTTATTCGGCTCCATATCCGCACCATCGTTTTTTCGGTCGGCGGTATTTTCATGACTATGCAGTTTCTCTATTTTGCGAACCTCATTCCCCCAATTCCGCTTTCGCTCAAAGATATTGGTATCTATCACAACGTGGAGAAGACCCAAGATGGCAGCTATCTCTTAAGTTATGAAAAGCAGCCATGGTGGCAATTTTGGGACCGACGCAAAAACACCTTTACCCCGAGCGAGGGGGCGTTCCCGTATTGCTATTCGTCAGTATTTGCACCAACAAAACTTTCAACGGCAATTGTGCATGAGTGGCAGTACTATGTCGATGCTGAAAAAGAATGGCAGTCGCGTAGCGTTGTTTCTTTTGCCATCGCGGGCGGTCGTGCAGAGGGGTATCGAGGGTATTCCTACAAGGAGACCTACGAACCAGGGAAGTGGCGCTGCCTGGTGCGGACGGAGCGCGGACAGACAATTGGCTATGTTACCTTCTTAATTCGAGAAGAAGCTAGCGCCGTGCCTCCGCTCGAAACGGTTATAAAATAGATACCACAGCACATCGTTTGACAAGCAAGCGATGTGTTTTCTAGCTGGCCACCATTTTTGCGTTCTCGAGCAACCGCCCGTATACTAATGTGCATATGCAATCAATCATTCGCTTCGGAACGCTCGTTGGTATCTTCGCGGTACCGGCCGTTGTGTTCATTGTTTCGGAAACAATGTTCTTTCCCTACATTACCGGAAAGAACTTTACCTTCCGCATTTTGGTAGAAATTATTACCGCAGGGTGGGTAGTGCTTGCGCTCCTTGATGCGCAGTATCGTCCGCGACGGTCGTGGATTCTCAGCGCATTCGCACTGCTTCTCGGTGCTATGTTTATTTCAGATGTGCTCTCGCCCGCGCCGCTAAAAAGCTTCATGAGTAACTTCGAACGCATGGATGGGTATGTTACCCTCGTGCACACCTTTCTCTACTTCCTTGTGACTGCAAGCATGCTGACAACCGAGAAGCTGTGGCAGCAGTTTTTTGGCTGGAATGTTGTGCTCGCTACCTTGCTCGCGGGGTACGGCATTTTGCAGGCATCCGGTCAGGCGGCGGTGAGCCAAGGGGCTTCGTGGCGTATTGATGGTACGCTCGGAAACTCGTCATACATGGCGGTGTACATGCTCTTTAGTGCTTGTATCGCGACAATGTACGCACTTAAGACGCAGGTGCCGGAGCGACGGTGGGCTGCGGGAGTGCTCGCACTTATTTTTGCAGCACTTATTTTCCAGACGGGTACTCGCGGCACAGTACTTGGGCTTCTTGCGGGCGGCGGCACTGCGGCGCTATTCCTTGCCGTGCGCGGCGCGAGCATGCCGCGTGTGCGAAAGGTGGCAAGTGGTGCGCTTATCCTCGGCGTACTGCTCGTTGGCTCCTTCGTGGCGCTGCGTGATACCGCACTGGTGCAAAACTCACCGACACTCGAGCGTCTCACGCATATTTCTCTCAGCGAAGGCGGCATCCGCTTCACGAACTGGGGTATGGCATGGGAAGGAGTGAAAGAACGCCCGCTCTTTGGCTGGGGGCATGAAAGTTTCAACTACGTCTTCAACACCTACTACAACCCGGCAATGTACGGTGCCGAGGAGTGGTACGACCGCGCGCATAACATTGTCTTTGATTGGCTTGTGCAGGGTGGATTTATTGGGGCGACACTCTACTTCGGACTCATCGGTATCGCGCTCGCGCTCCTTATGCGGCGAACCTCTTCGGAAGAAACAGAAGAGGGCCTTCTCGTGCGTGCGCTTCTTGCCGGCCTTCTTGTCGCGTACACGGTCCACAACTTCTTTGTCTTCGACAACGTGGTAAGTTATATCTACTTTGCTCTTGTGCTCGCGTACATTCACAGGATGCATGCAGGGGAACCGTACGTTCTGCCGAAGCTTGGTGAAGAAGCCTGGGCGCATGTTGCCGTTCCTGTTGGCGTGATACTCCTTGCGGGCGTGCTCTACGCCGTCAATGTGCCAGGAATTCGTACCGCGCAGGGGATTATTGATGCGCTTACGACAACAGACGGAACTGCGCGCATGGTTGAATTTGAGCGCGTTCTTACACTAGATTCATTCGGCAATCAGGAGGTTCGTGAACAACTCCTTCAATTTATTGCACAAGCCGCTCCTTCAGCGGCAAGCGAAGAAGCTCGAACGCAGCTCCTTGCTGTTGCAGAGCGAGAAATAAATGCACAGATTGCAGAGAAACCAGGCGATGCGCGCATCTATATCCTCGCGGGCGGTATGTATCGCTCTGTGGGCCTTCCTGCGGCGGCGCTACAATACTATACTGAAGCACTCAAGCTGACACCCGAAAAAACATCGCTGAAGCATGATCTTGGGCTCACGTATATCTCACTCGGCGATACAGAGAAAGGACTTGCATACCTACAGGACGCATACGAAAAGGACACCTCGAAAATGCGCGCACGTATGATCTATGCACTCGGTGCAATCCATGCAGGAAAAATGGAGCTCTATGACGAACTTGTCGCAGGAGACGAAGCCCTTGCTGCTGCAGCGACGACCGATTTCCTCTACCAAGCACTGTACGGACAAAAAGAATTTGCGCGGGTGCAGGCGTTATATCGCGAGCGCATTGCGCTAGAACCCACCTCGTACGATGCACGAAAAAATTACGCGATTGTTGCGTACAACATGGGCAAGATTGTTGAAGCAATCACGATACTTGAGATCGCGCGTGCGGAGATGTCACTTACGGACGCGCAGTCCGCAGAGATACAAACAATGATCGAGGAGTTACAGAAGGAAAAGAAATAGTATGCAGCATATCGAACTAAGCGCGCACGAAGCGCGCTTCATTCGTGCACAGGTGCCGCTTGCGCCGTACACGACATTTAAGATTGGTGGCACCGCAGATTTCTTTGCGGAAGTAACAACACTCGATGAACTTCGTGATGCGCTCCGCTTTGCTAAAAACAATAATTTGAAAACCTTCGTGCTTGGCGGTGGCTCAAATCTCCTTATTGCCGACGAGGGGTTTCGAGGACTTGTTGTGCATATGGCAATTCGCGGGATTGTGTATGAGGAACATGGGGGAAAGGTTCTCGTAACGGTTGGTGCAGGCGAAAAACTTGATGACGTTATTCAAGCTGCAGTGGAAAACAATCTTTGGGGTATTGAAAATCTCAGTGCTATTCCAGGAAGTATAGGAGGCGCTGCGGTGCAAAATGCTGGCGCATATGGTGTTGAGTTGTCGAGCGTTGTGGATTCAATTACCGTGTATGATACGCAGGAGAAACGCACCAGTGTGCGCTCCCACGATGAGTGTGCGTACGACTATCGTGAGAGTTTCTTTAAAAGAGAAGAGGGGAAGCATCTTATTCTCACACACGTAACGCTCGCTCTGTCTCGCGCAGGAGCACCGCAGCTAAGCTATAAAGACCTTGCGGTGGCATTCTCAGAACACACGCCGTCACTGCAAGAAATTCGAGATGCCTTGATTGCCATACGTGCCAAAAAATTTCCTAATCTTGCGCAGTACGGTACTGCGGGATCGTTCTTTAAAAATCCTGTCATAGCAAAAGAAAGCTATGACGCACTGCAGGAAAAATACCCGCAGCTGCCGGGGTATGTACTCGAAGGCGCTCGGGTAAAAATTCCCATCGCGTGGATTCTCGATAACGTACTCAAGCTGCGTGGTGTACGAGCCGCCCGTGTTGGCGCGTGGGAAGCGCAGCCGCTCGTGCTCACAAACTATGGCAGTGCCACAGCGGAAGAGGTTGATGTATTCGCACGGTCTATTGCACAAGCGGTAAAAGAACATACAGACATCGACATTGAAAGAGAAGTTATTGCCGTTCATGCGTAACTTGTTACCAATACGATGTGTGAGTTATCCACAGGTTGACGTTTTGTTTTTTTTCAAAGTGACCGCATACTAATCTGAAGCAGACACACTCTGCGGTCGAGATTATAAACATGTTAACTATACGTTCCCATGGTAATGAAGAAGCCAGCAGCTAAGAAGGTTGCAAAGAAGGCACCAGCGAAGAAGGTTGCGAAGAAGGTTGTTGCAAAGAAGGCACCAGCTAAGAAAGTAGCCAAGAAAGTAGCTAAGAAGGTTGTCAAGAAAGTAGCCAAGAAGGTTGCAAAGAAGACTGCGAAGAAGACCGCAAAGAAGTAGTCTTCGGACCCAAGAAAACATTACGGTTGCTCTAGCGTAGTGTTTTTTCTTTGCGCAGGGGAGAGTGCGCATGGTATACTCGAGGGCATGGAACATACACTCTATCGAAAATACCGCCCGCAACACTTCACGGATGTTCGCTCGCAGGATCATGTCGTGCAGGTGCTGCAGGCGTCGATTGCGCAAGGCGCTGTCCCGCACGCGCTTCTCTTTGTAGGTACTCGCGGGACGGGTAAAACAACCCTTGCGCGTATTTTTGCGCGTGAGCTCGGTGTTGCTGATGAAGATCTCTATGAACTCGACGCTGCATCCAATAACTCTGTAGAAAACATTCGTGACCTCAATGAGGCGGTCGTTGCGCTCCCGTTTCTTTCACCGTACAAGGTGTATATCCTTGACGAAGTGCATATGCTTTCGAAGAGTGCCTGGAATGCATTTTTGAAAACGCTTGAGGAGCCACCGCGTCATGTGGTGTTCATCATGGCGACCACAGAGCTTGAGAAAGTTCCCGAGACCGTCCTTTCGCGGTGTCAGGTGTTTGCCTTGCATGAACCAGACCGTGCGGCAATCGCAGCGCTTATTCTGCATGTGTTTGAACGTGAAGGGGTTACTCTTCCGCAGGAAGTTGCGGACACCATTGCGATTGCGGCAAACGGTTCGTATCGCGACGCACTCTCTATTGCGCAAAACGTACTCCTTATGGCTAAGGATGGCGCAGTGACCGCAGAGGACGCAGCGAGCATTATTGGTGCGCCAACGAGCGCGCTGGTGCAGGATATGCTTGCGGCGCTTGGGCAAGGCGACGCTAAGACCGCGCTCGCGGCGCTTACTCGTGTGCCTGCACAGACCGCGAGTATCGATATGTGTGCAACGCTTCTCATTGAACGGGTACGTGCGGTCATGCTTTTGCGCGCAACAAAAAACGATGACTATGTGCTCTCCTATGGCGAGGAAGCTCCAGCACTGCGTGCACTCGTGGGTAATGCTCGGGTAAATTCACAGATGCTGCAGAGACTTCTTGAGGCACGGCAAGGCATTGGCGCAGCCTCAATCCCGTCGATTGCACTCGAATGTGCGTTTGTTGAGTTATGCGCGTAATACTGGTTCGACACGGGAAGACAGGACTTGGTGCAGCGCGACGCTTTCAGTCTGCAAATACGCCACTCTCGGAAGAGGGGCTTATGCGTGTAGAGGCGTGCGCCACCGAGCTCGCTCACGAGCCTGTAACGAAGGTATATACAAGCACCTATGAACGCGCTGTCGAAACGGCGCAGCGCATTGCACGAAAGCATCAGTGTGTCCCGGAAGAGCATGCGCTTTTTACAGAAAAATATAACGGCACGAAGGTTATCGGGCGCTCATATTTCTCACTGCCATTCCTGGCACTCGCAGGTGCGACGATAGGGCATCTTTTTGTGCGTCGAGTACGGTATGGTGATGAAGAAACCTTAGACGAACTCGGGCATCGTGTCCATGAAGCGAAGCTCTTTCTCGAGGCGCATGCAGCGCATGAGGAGGGAATTGTCGTCGTCTCACACGCCATGTGGATAGCAACATTTCTCGCACAGGTAGACGCGCAGGCTCCTTCGAGGATATGGCGCTATGTCACGGTGGTGCTGCGCGGCCTTTTCATGCGAAATACGCAGCGATATACGTTCGAGTATGATATTACGCGTAAAGTTTGGAATAGAGTAATTTCATGTAACGCAAAGGAATAATTTTATCTTCTCTTTATCTCGGTTCGTGCATACTACGAAGTATTATCATCGAATAATAAGACCATGAGTGACTATAAAGAGTACCGTTGTGATTGCCATAAATTGCTTTTTCGTGGCGACCTCAGCGGAGAATCATCCGTTGAAGTGAAATGTAAACGATGCGGCTCAGTAAATACCTATAAGGCATCGTAGGAGGATTATAGAAAAACCGCTCTAGGTAGCGGTTTTTGCATTAGTCTGCATCGTTTGCAGACGTGTAGACATCTTGAATGTCGGGGTGATCTTCAAGAAGGTCTATGAGTTCACCAAGTTTTTCTGCGTCGTCGTCAGAGAGATCGATTGGCATTGTTGCGACATAGCCGTCATCACTTTTTTGGAATGCCCACGAGCTACTCCCGGGCGTGCCGAGCGCATAGCCATTCTTGCTCAGGAGATGACGGATTTCTTGCGAGGTTCGGTTCGTGTTGTCGGTAAAGCCGGTGATAAGAAGTGCGACGCCGCCTGGGCCGAATGTTTCGTAAAGTACGGGCTCAATAGACGCGCCTCCCGCGCCGGTGCCCTTTGCGACGGCACGGTCGATGTTTTCTTTTGGCATGTTGTCGCGCTTTGCCCTGTCGATAGCTGTTGCAAGGGAGGGTGACGCGAGATTGCCTGCAGCTTCCCGTGATGCAATCGCAATGAGAGCTGCGTGCTTTGAGAAAATCTTACTGCGCTTGGCGTCGGTGGCGCCTTTTTGGCGCTTAATTTGACTCCACTTATTATGTCCTGACATGATTATTTTTAAATTAATGCACTATACTCAAAGACTTGTCATCCTCGGGGTCTACGAAAGTAAGGAGGCTTTGCCGACTATACTTTCATGACAGCCGGGGATCCAGGCTGACAAGCATTGCTCTTAATCCTGGATCCCCGGTTCAGTTGAAAATACAGTCGGCAAAGCCTCCTTATTTTCATACTGCCCGAGGATGACAAAAACCTGGAGTTAGCTGTTAAGTTCTGATAAATGTTTCTGTGCATCCGCAGTGGCGATGCGGCCTCTTGGGGTGCGTTCGAGGAAGCCTTCGCGGATGAGGTAGGGTTCGAGCACGTCTTCGACCGTTGACTCTTCTTCGCCTGTTGCTGCAGCGATCGTGTTGAGTCCGACGGGGCCGCCGCGGAACTTGTGGATAATTGCCTCAAGCACACGGCGGTCAGGGGCGTGGAGCCCGCGGTGATCGATTTCAAGAAGGGCAAAGGTGCGGTCGACAATGTCATTCGTGATGGCGCTTCCGTCAAGTTGTGCTAAGTCGCGGCAGCGCTTCAAGAGATAGTTTGCGGTACGTGGCGTTGAACGGCAGCGGGTCGCAATAGAAGAGAGGACGCCGTTGGCAAGCTCTGTTTCGAGAAGATGTGCGGAGCGTTCGAGGATAGCAGCAATCTCGTCGTCAGTATAAAACTCGAGTCGGAATGTGCCACCAGAGAAGCGAGAGCGCAGCGGACTTGACAATAATGACATTCGTGTTGTTGCCGCAACGAGGGTAAAGGGGGGGAGCTCGAGTTGTACCGTTCTCGCAGAGGGTCCCTTACCGATGATAATGTCGAGCACACCAGATTCCATTGCGGGGTAGAGTACCTCCTCGATTGATTTTGAGAGTCGGTGGATTTCATCAATGAAGAGGACGTCGCCAGGGGAAAGATTGGTGAGGATTGCCGCAAGGTCGCCGACGCGTTCAATGGCGGGGCCAGAGGTTGTTTTCATGTTGGTGCCGAGCGTGCGCGCAATGAGGTTCGCTAACGTTGTTTTCCCGAGCCCGGGAGGACCGTAGAGCAAGATATGCTCCGCGGCGTGTCCGCGTTCGCGAGCAGCGGTGAGCAAAATGCGGAGGTTTTCCTTAATTTTTGCTTGCCCAATATACTCATCCCACTCCTTAGGGCGAAGTGTTTGGTCGAGGTTGGACGCTTGGTCTTTGGTAAACGTTGCCATAGGAGCAGTGTAGCATAATGCATATCGTTTCGCACATTCGTGGTATACTTTCGGGTAGTATGACCTCGATAGATCCTGAGCGAATTACCTATTTTGCAGAGACGGACGCGCGCGGGAAGCGTGTGCCGTTTGGTATACGCGCAAAGGATCGTACTCGTCATGTGTATGTCATCGGGAAGTCAGGCATGGGCAAATCAACCCTGCTTGAAAACATGGCCGTGCAAGACATTCGTAATGGCGAAGGTTTCGCTTTTATCGACCCCCACGGACAATCGGCAGACGCCATCATGCGACATATCCCGCAAGAGCGTCTCAAAGACGTGCTGTATTTTAATCCGTCTGATCTCGCGCACCCGATTGCGTTCAATGTGCTCGAGCGCGTTGACCCAGACAAGCGGTTTTTGGTAGTTGCCGGACTCATGTCGGTCTTTAAGAAGATTTGGGTCGATGCATGGT
Source organism: Candidatus Kaiserbacteria bacterium RIFCSPLOWO2_12_FULL_50_10 (assembly GCA_001783515.1). GTDB lineage: Bacteria > Patescibacteriota > Minisyncoccia > Phycocordibacterales > UBA918 > HO2-49-34. The sequence continues at coordinate 45,406 of MFMN01000003.1, forward strand.
CGGCGCGTATGGAGTATTTGCTCCAGTACACGCTCTCGGCGCTCCTTGAATATCCTGATGCGACACTCCTTGGTGTGAACCGCATGCTCTCCGAAAAAGGGTATCGAGATGCGGTGGTGGCACACGTCACCGACCCTGCGGTGAAGTCGTTCTGGGAAGACGAGTACGCGAAGTATTCCGAAAAGTACGCACAAGAAGCGGGCGATGCGATTAAAAACAAAATTGGTCAGTTCACGTCGAACCCCGTTGTGCGTAACATTATCGGGCAGTCACACACAAGTTTTAATTTGCGTAAGTTTATGGATGAACGCAAAATCCTCATCGTGAACCTCTCAAAAGGACTCATTGGTGAGTCGAACGCAAACCTGCTTGGTTCAATGCTTACGACGAGTATCTATCTTGCTGCGATGAGTCGTGCAGATTTATCACCGCGTGAGCACGCCGCTGCGCCAAACTTTTATTTCTACGTTGATGAGTTTCAGTCTTTTGCGAACGCGACGTTTGCGAACATTTTGTCCGAGGCGCGCAAATATAAACTCAACCTCACCATCGCGCACCAGTACGTCGACCAAATGGAAGAAGACGTGCGTAATGCGGTGTTCGGCAACGTGGGTACCACGATTACTTTTCGTGTGGGGCCGCTCGATGCGGAGGTGCTCGAAAAGATGTTTGAGCCGACCTTTATGGCGACGGATATCGTCTCGCTTGGCTTTGCGCAGATTTATCTCACCATGATGATTGATGGCATCGGGTCGCCGCCGTTTTCTGCAAAGACACTTCCGCCAATCCGTGAACCAGAGACGACATACTACGATGTGGCGATTGCGGAGAGTCGTAAGCAGTTTAGTTTGCCTCGCGCGGAGGCCGAGGTGAAAGTAAATGCATTTTATACGGAACAATTCGCATCAGCATCAACTGCAAAAAAAGACTTTAAGAAAGATTTCAAAAAAGAAGGCGAGCGAAGTCCTCGCGCAGAGCGTGCGGTGCCTGATGATCGAAAACCTCTTTCCGATGAGGAAAAGTCGCGTCATAAAGATGACTTACGTGCGATCCTCTCTGGTTTGGGTGAAGCGCGCCCTGCAGAAGTTTTGACGACATCCCCTGAAAAAGAAGAAGAGACATTCGAAGAAAAGCCTACACCAGTCCAAGAAGTTCCTGTACGCAAGGAACCTCGACCTGAAGCAGGAACTAGGGAAGAGGCGCGTCCGCCACGTCGTCCTGCTCGAGACCTAAGTGCGCGTGAGCGTGGGACAAAGCAAGCGTACGTAGATCACGAACCACCGAAGCAGCACGACTTAAAAAACGCTCTCGCCGCTGCACTTGCAGGCATAACACCTCCCGAAAAAGTAGTGTATGAAGAGCCGGTGCCGCGCACCGCCCCTGAAGTCGTCTCTGTCGTCATTCCTGAAACCCCCGCACCGTCAGTCAAAGAAGATACGCTTGCCGAATCCCACCCCCTGAAACCGAAAGATGTAGAAAAGCTTCGCAAGCACTTTGACGAAAAAGCCGCTGAAGTTTCTGCCCTACAACGTGCACCGCACGAAGTTACGCCGCAAGCGCTTGCGCACATGATGCGCATCACACTTCGCGATAAAAAACGTCGCCCAACATCATAATTGTATATCCTATGCTCTCTGCATTTTTGAACATTCTCCTCGATTTCGCAACACTGCTTGTCGTGCTCGCCGTGTTTCTTGGCGTGGGAATGAAATGGGGAATTGAGTCGCTCCGCCTCGTGCTGCTCTCGCTTTACTTGGCGGTCCTTGTCTGGCTCATGTTCCCGCACCATGAACTCGCGACGTCGATTCTAGGGGATTCATCGCTAGCTCGCTTTGCACTCTTCGCGCTTTTTGAAACGTTTACCTTTTGGATTGCCTCATATATTCTCCATCGCAGTTACGAAAAACCGTTTGAGTTTTTCGGTAAGAAGATTATCTACGCAAGTGCTGGTGCGGTGCAGGTTATTATCATTGCGGTTCATGTTATCTCATTTACTACCTTCCCGCTTCTCAGCTCAGGCATACTCGACACGCTTTTTGGAAATCCTGATACCGCGTTCTATTGGTTTATCGCACCGCTCATCCTCGTCGCCGTTTTTTAGACGGTTTGGAAGCAGTCTCCACAGACTGTTTTTAGTCGCGCGTGGTACAATCTCTGCACATGAAGATGATGCGCGCACTCAACATAGCTCTCTTTTCTCTCGGCGTATTTTTCATGCCGGTTTCTGTGCATGCAGCGGTTCAGTTTATTGGGGCGACAACAGGCACGAACTCTGCGACGATGCCTGCGGGCGTGCAGGTAGGCGACATTCTTATTGGTGTGGGCTACCGTGGACAAAACGCAACACCTGTCGGCGTTCCTTCAGGATGGACTGCGATCGATCCGAGCAGCGGTAGCAACAACAATTCGTCGCGTATTGGTTTTATCTATGTCACCAGCCCCACTATGTCGCTCGGTAATTGGGCGAGTGCAAATAAGGTGATTATTACTGCGTACCGCGGCGTACGCAGTGACTACAGTGCGACGAATCTCCCCAATTTTGCAGGTGTATGGACGGGGGCAAGTGCTACTGTTTCATTTCCCTCACTCACACTCGCCGGCACAACGAACACCTCGCATATTCTTTGGTTCGGGGGGCAACGTGCCACACAGACCTTCTCTATACCGACATGGTCACGAGCGGGAACTATCCGCATGCAGTCATCAGGAACAAACGGTTCTATTGTGGCTGCTGACACAAACGGTGTGACCGCGAACGGTTCGTCCATTTTTATGAACACGTCGTCGTCGCAGCAGTACCGCACGTACGCGATTGAAGTAGAGAGCGCGACACCGCTCGAGCCAACAATGACGCTAGCCGCACAAAATACCACCGTTGCGCTTGGCGGATCAACCGCACTCACCTGGTCGTCAACCAATGCAGCTTCCTGTACCGCGTCGGGAGGCTGGAGCGGAACCCTTAGCGCCAGCGGTTCGCAGACCGTCGGTCCAATAACGCAGAGTACCACCTTCACCCTTGCTTGTTCGGGGGCACAGGGTACGGCAACGTCGTCAGTGACGGTGGTGCCAGGAATCACCGTCGACAATGTTCTTACGACAGACCAGGGTTTTCAGGTGTATGCATTCAATGCGAATGGTACACTTTCAACAATTGCGCGGAAAACAGACTTCCCGGCAGGGTACGGTGTTGTAGGGGGGTGGAGCAGTGTCGAGATTGACAATGTAGGCGGCGCCTCAGAGCTCTTGCGTGTTATTTTTGATAATCCTGCAACAACTACACAGGTACAGGTTGCTTGGGCACAAGCAGCCGGTCCCTCAGCTATGTATACGCTGTATAACGCTGACGGTATCTTTGTTGCCTCCGGTACAATACCGACAGCGGGCACAGACGGTGTTGATGACCCAGTAACGCTCGATGCAGGCGGTCAGTCATATTCGCGAATAGATTTTACGGCAAACCTTGACAGGAACTTTATCATTCACAGTATTCTCCTACCTGACGGACTTATTGTTGGTGCAGATCCCGTGGTTACTTCAATTGCCGCAATCGGCACGAATGCGGCACGCGAATATACAGTAGGTGACACCGATGGACTCATACAGCTTATTGGTACCGATTTCGGAACCACCGCAGGCGCCGTAGTCTTTTCGGGTACATGGGGCACAGCGACGGGAACCATCCATACAACTGCCGAGGGCTCGTGTGCTGTTGGCGACTTCACGGACACCTCGGTGTGTGTTGAAGTGCCGAGCAGCATTCCTGATGACGTATATACAGCGACCGTTACGCTCGTGCGTGCAGACGGTGCGGTTGCAACAGCGCCAACACTCACCATTCTTCCTCGCATTACAAGCATGACACCGACGACAGTTTTGGAAGGTGATACCATTACTATTGCGGGCAATCACCTCTGCCAGACCGGCACCTGCCCGACAGTATTCGATGCAGGTAATACGATTACGATTGGCGGTGTTACGGCGACGCTTGTCTCATGGTCGCATACGGGGATTGTGGTGACGGTGCCGTCTGGTATTTCAGCAGGTGTAAATACAGTAACGGTAACAACAGGTGGGACCGCAATTACTGCGGGTTCTGTCACATTTACCCCACCGCCAACGCTGAATCTCACTGCTGCAGCGACAGTCGTTGCGCTCGGTAGCGCGACGAACCTCTCGTGGTCAACAACAAACGCTACATCCTGTAGCGCTTCAGGAACATGGGATGATGTTACGCTGTTTAATGGTGCAAATTGGGTTTCAGGACAAAATAATGGAAGAGCAATCAGTATGAATGGTACTAATCAGTATGCGGCGGCACCCACCGGCGTTGTCGCGACTGCTGGTGTCACGACTATCTCCGCGTGGGTTAACATGAACTCCCTAAGCACCTGGATGCGTATATTCGATTTTGGGACAGGAACAAACAACTATATGTTCTTGGCGCCTCGTGGCGGTAGCAATGTGATTCGTTTTGGTATACGAACGCCAGCAGTAGGTGAGCAGCAGATAAACGGTACCGCAGCACTCCCGACAGGCGGCTGGCATCATGTTGCGGTAACGATGAGCGGCACAACCGGTGTGCTCTATGTTGATGGTGTACAGGTTGGCAGCAACACAAACATGACACTCACGCCGTCAAGTCTTGGCAACACCACGCAAAACTGGATTGGTCGCTCACAGTGGCCGGATCCATATCTCAATGGGCTCGTACAAGATTTTCGTATCGACACGGGCGCATTTACCGCCGCACAAATTACTGCGCTTATGCAAGGAACAGCAAGTGGCGCAACGACGATCTTCGCAATAGGCAGCGGATGGAGTGGTGCCTTGGGAACATCCGGCACACAGTCAACAGGCGCTATTACTGCGCCAACAACATTCTCACTTATGTGTACCGGCCCCGGCGGCAGCGCATCGTCATCGGTTACGGTCTCGCCAGTTAGTGCGGCAACCGTTTCTCTTACGGCGTCGCCAACAAGCGTTAATCTCAATGGCACTTCAACACTTTCCTGGTCGGCAACGGATGCAGATAGCTGTACGGCAACAGGCGGCTGGTCAGGTCCGCTAGGGGCTTCTGGCTCGACATCAACCGCGCCGCTTGCAACGTCGACCGTCTTTGGTATTTCTTGTACCAATATCAGCGGCACGGTACTTGCATCGACGACAGTTACGGTTACGCAGCCGCCAACAATCACGGGAAGTGGTAACGGCTATACAAATACTACCAACACGGCAGTCAACGACGGCGGCGCTGCCCTCGACAGCATTACTATTACGGGAGAAAATTTTGGTGCACAATGCGATACGGCAAACTTCATCACCATCGGTGGCTACCAGATTCCTTGTGCGAACGTGACGAGTTGGACGACAACCAGTATTACGTTTACCATTCCTGCATCTATCGACAACCTTGGCGGAACTGGAGTCAACGGACTTACCATCACTACAGGCGGACAAACGTCAACGCCAGTAGATTTTGTGGTGTATCCAAGCATTACCTCGATTGCAGCACCAAGTACGAACAGTGGCGCAGAAGGAAGTGTTATCCAGCTCATAGGTTCAGCATTCGGCACAGGCGCAGGAACTATCACGTTCTCAGGCTCATGGGGGACGGCAACCGCAACGATTCAGTTGACCGCGAGCGGTTCGTGTACTGTCGGCGGGTGGACAAACACCTCTGTCTGTGTGACGGTGCCCGGAGGTATTCCTGATGACGCGTATACCGCAACCATCACCCTCGAGCGCACTGATGGGGCAGCGGCAACGGCGCCGACATTTACCATTGCGCCACAGGTAGCAAGTATGTCGCCAATGTCAGGTGTTGCCGGCGATACTATCACTATTACAGGTAATCATCTTTGCCAAACGGGCACCTGTCCAACATCGTTCGATGCAGGGAATATCATCACGATTGGTGGCGTTACCGCAACGCTTGTTTCGTGGTCACATACCGGTATTGTGGTGACCGTGCCGCCTGGCGTTACGATTGGCGCGAACACGGTTGTTGTTACTACGAATGGAGTTTCCATTGGTGCGGGTACGTTGAACGTGCTTAGTACCACGCCCAATACACCAGACATCTCGGGCGTGGGAGGAACCGGGCAGTTTAGTAATGGAAGTGCTGTGGCAGTTGGTGAGGCCGCTGCATCGTCAACGGTGACCTTCACCGCATCACTGAGCGCACAAACGTCAGCAACGCTCGCACTTGAAGTTGAAGTAAAGCCGGTCGGTACAGCATTTGATGCATCGGGTATCTTTGTCGGGGGCTCGGTACTCTACAGTGGCGCAGCGGTGCTTGGTAGTGTGACGTCAGAGCTCAGCAATAATGCGTCGTATCACTGGCGGGCACGAGTGCGCAATGTAAGTACGAATGAAGTCTCTGCATGGGTTGCGTTCGGCAGTAACCCCGGAGGCGACGGCTCTGGCGATGGCGAGCCTGCGAACATAGACCTCACCATCGCAACAGGCGGGCCAACCGTGAGCGGCGTCGGTACTGGCCCTGGCTGCACCGCGCATGATTTGGTGAAGGATACCTCGGCGCGTATTGCATGGACTGCGTCGTCAATTCTCTCGCCGATTGCGAATAAAGTTCGCCTTGCAACGTCGTCATCAATGGCAGACTTTGTTGAGTATCCTGCATCAAACGGTACCGCACCACAGGTAACGCTCACCGGCCTCGTGGCCGAGACGGCATACTACTATCAGGTCATCTCACAAGACTCACTCGGCACCGAAACGATACTTCAGGAAAACGAACCGCACTGCACCTTCATTACCGAGGAGGCCTCAAAGCGTATCAACAAGCTTTCCGAGTTCTATATTTGTCAGATGCATGCGCAAGACGAAGTATGGACAGGAGGTTCGGGCGTTACCTGTATTTCAGGCGACGACGGTGCAAAAACATTCAATGTCTTCGTCTCCGAAATGGTTGCGTCGAAGCCGGTGGTGCAAACCTCCGCATTCGTTGAAGTCTTCGGTATTGCAGAAGCCTCGGGCGACTTCACGGTCACGGTCAACGTCAACAATATCGGACCAAAAACAATCACGGTGAAAAACCCACAAGGTTCAATACCGTATCGAGTACTGTATCATTTGCCCGACGGCTACAATCTCGATTTTCCCGCAGACACGAGTGCCTCAAACCTCCTTGATGTGCAGGTGAGCGGTGCGGATACGGTGTCCTCAATGGGGGCAAAGGCAATACTAAACTATTACTATTTCCCAACATACTGACGCCCAAAATCGGCGAATTTGCACCAGCTTCGTGAAATTTTCTCTCCAACGTACGTCAGGTACGACTCCGAGAAAATTTCACTCCAGCCGGCACAACTTCATCCGATTTTGATCGTCAGTTGAGTGTTTTGTTACTTAAATATTTAGAACAGTATGAAAAAAGAATCATCAAAAATTGTGTACGAGGTTCCTGCTTCAGCGGAACGACATCCACATACGGTGCCGTGGATTATCGCGGCGGTGTTCGCGCTCTGCGTGCTTGGGTATGGTGTATGGCAGTATGGGCCGCTCGACGAAGGGGTGTATAGCGTGCCGGTTGTGTCGCCTGAGGGGAACCTCGGTGCGTATGACGCAGCCCTTGTGGTAGCGCAAAAAGAAGCAAAGGCATGGCAATCAAGTGCTCTCGTTGCTTCCTTTGAACCGCGCGAAACAACCAACGAGCGTGGCGATGCACTTACATGGCGGTTTATCTTCACAAGCTCCGCGAAGGAGGATGTCGGCTACATTGTCGAAGTAAAAGATGGTGAGGTTACGTTTAAGGAGGAGGCAACCGTGAACGCGCTCGGCGTACCAATGCCAAGTAATGCAAAAACAATTGATGAAGCAATTGCCGAAGTTCGCGCAATGTCGGGGCGTGCGGACGCACATATTGAAGGTGTTGAAGCACTTTCAAATGAGGATGGTGTCTGGTATTGGGGGGTGCGAACAGATAAGGGTACAATTTCTGTAAAGATGGAGAAGTAAGAAAGGGTTGCAAGCATTGCTTGTAATTCTGGATCCCTCCTGGATGACAAAAGTTGCATGCGCTGTTTTAGATAGGTTACTGAGTTAAAACGACGTAAATTTTAACGATATCTCTCACTAAAACCATGCCTGTTACTTTTGTCATCCAGGAGGGATCCAGGAGTCATGTCAACAAACGTAAAACTACTCATAAGTATACTGGTATGCATAGCACTCGCAGGAAGCGTGACTGTTTTTGCGCAGCTTGCTCCGGAGGAAGTGCAGCCGACTGAGTTTCAGAATCGTACGACGCGCTCGTATATTTATCAGGCCGAAGGTACGCATACTGCACCTGAAGAACTGCACGTGCCGTTTCTCTATTCGGTCACTGAAACATCGCCCTCGGTACAGAGTGCGTTTATACAAATTACGGGCATCGCCTATCCTGCGGTAGGTACCTCAACGCCCGGTGCTACCATCTCGATTGATGACGAAACGTTTTCTACCACTCGCGCAGAATTCTTCCGTACGAATACTCGTCCGCAAGGTCGTTCGTTCACCCTTCTCTATGACGTAAGTCCCTACTTCGCGCAGCGTGTCACGGAACCTGGCGACTACACCTTTGTCTGGGACGCGCTGTTGCAAAATGTTGAATACGGATCGCTCGCGGTTGAGCTCATCACGACGTATCAGTACGAACCAATTGACCCGCTCATGCCTATTTGGGGCACGCTCGACTCGGGAGTTTTTGATACGGGAACACCAGTCGGCGCGGGGTATAACGCTCTTTCATGGCGTGGCGCGCTTGGCGGACCATCTTTTGATCAGGGGCGTGTGCTACTGCAGCTTGCAACATCGCACTGTGCAAACGGCGCGGGGAATGCGCCTGCGTGTGATGATGGTGCTGCATGGGAGTTCCGAGGCGGCGCACTCTGCTCAGCTGATGACTGGTTTGAGAAACCAGCAAACACGCCAATCGATCTGCATGCGACAGGATGTTTGCCCCACTTCAATGATAAGCGATACTATCGGTATCGTGTAAAAATATGTTCTGTTGAATGCGATACTGCGGGATTGTTTACGCCAACAGTAGATGAAGTGATAGTCAACTGGTCGCCCTAATTCTTGCAAAATGAGCGAACTTGCGCAGGCTTCAGTCGCTTACGCCTTCACCGTACTCAGGTACGGCTCAGTTGCGCACTCCCTCCAGCCCACACAATTTCATCTCATTTTGTAAGAATTAGATTGATTACCACAAAGTTGTGCTTTAGTTTCTGCGAAGTAGACCGCTGCCACTCACAATCTCCCCCATAAGCTCCATACGCATCAAAAGCGTATTCACCGCACCAACAGAGAGTTGGTGTTTTTCTTGTATCGCGCGAATAACAACATCAGATGCTTTTGGTTCGCGAAGGAGGTGGAGCACGAGCGCTTCTGGCGTTCCTTCAGGATAGCTAACGGTAGCTGTGGTTTCTTCAGTTCGCTCGGGAAGATGTAGTGCATGCACAATATCAAGCGCACTCGTTACAGGTGTTGCTCCTATCTTTAGGAATTGATGCACGCCTGCGCTATTTTCAGAGAATATATTTCCGGGCACCACAAGGAGGTCCTTATTGTATTCATGCGCAAGTCGTGCCGTGATAAGGCTTCCTGATTTTGCTTTTGCCTCAATCACAAGCACTGCATCAGCAATACCTGCAATGATGCGATTGCGCGCGGGGAACATCCATGGCATTGATTTCTCCTCTGGCGCAAACTCACTCATTAACATTCCGTCTTCACGCAAAATGCGAACTGCAAGATGGCGGTTGCTTCGTGGATACAATACACTGTCCGCAATACCACTCCCTGGAATCGCAATGGTGTGCAGCCCCGCATCAAGCGCTGCCTCATGTGCAAGACCATCAATCCCCAGTGCAAGTCCTGACACAATAGAAATAGGGTAGCCTCGGAGTCCTTTGATAAGATGCTGCACACACTGCTTGCCATAGTTTGTATAGTCGCGACTTCCCACAACCGCAAGCATACGAGTACCCGGCAAAGGCAGCGTGCCGCGCATAAAAAAAGTAGCAGGCACGTCAGGAATCTCCCGTAGCGAAGGGAAGTGTGACGGCGCATACTCATGGATAGGATACATGCTACGATTATAGTCACATCCACAAAAACGCATAGCCAAAACATATTTGACTTTATGCATAAAATGTGGCATTCTTCAAAATGATTCTGTACGTTCCCCAGATCTTTGACAGCAAAAAGATTATACACATGAGTACATGTTCTGTTTTTTGATGCTTACGAAGGAGTATTGGCATGAAGAAAATTTTGGCAGTCGGGGCTCACCCCGACGATATTGAACTCGGATGTGGCGGCACAATTGCTCGCCATGTCGACAAGGGCGACGATGTGTACTGTGTCATCCTCACTCGAGGTGAGCACGGTGCAACTGACGTCAACCGTCACAAGGAAACACTGAGTGCACTGCGTGTGCTTGGGGTACCTGAGGATAATATTCTGGTGCACGATTTCCCGGATCGGGAACTCTTCAAGCATTTGAATGGAATCATTACGGTTCTTGAAGACACCGCGCGACGGTATGCTCCACACCGTGTCTACACGATGTTCAAAGGCGACCGTCACCAGGACCATCGCACAACCTACGAAGCAAGCGCGGTTGCGTACCGAAAGGTGCCGCAAGTGCTTTGCTACGAAACACCGAGCGCATGGCCTGCATTTGACCCACAGATCTTCATCAACATTGGTGAATTTTCGGGGAGAAAAATGGATGCTTTGCGCTGTCACGAATCACAAATGGATCGGGACTATATGAAGCCCGAAACACTCGAAATCGCTGCGCGCTTCCATGCACAGCAGATCGGTCTTCGTGATATGTGTGAAGCATTTATGGTTCATAAGATGATTCTTGATTGAGCATTCAACCGATACACAAAAGGAAACACTATGTGGTGGAAAAATATGGAGCGTGAGCTCGCAACCATCGTAAACGTTATGACTCATATGCTGGGTACGTACGCAGACAGCAGCGCATCGATTGCGCCGACAGCAGTTCTCAAAGGAGATGTTACTGTTGGTGCAGGCACGAAGATTTGTCACGGTGCATTTTTGCAAGGACCTATCAGCATTGGCAAGAATTGCCTCATTGGTAACAATGCCATGTTGCGTGGCCCGCTGAAGATTGGCGACAATGTTCGCATTGGTTTTGCGGCAGAGCTCAAAGGAGCGGTGCTGCGAGACAATTGTAGCATCGGCCCGCAGTGCTTCGTTGCAGATTCGCTGCTTGAAGAGAAGGTCTATCTCGGCGCGCAAGTACGCACGAGCAATCACCGTCTCGACTACAGGACTATCCACAGCGCAGCTGCGGGTGGTCTTGTGGACACGGGGCGCGAAAAACTCGGTGCGTTCATTGGTGCAGATGCCCGGTTGGGCATTCAGTGCATCACGTTGCCGGGGCGCATTATTGCTCCTGACTCGGTCTTCGGACCGCGAATTACTGTCGAGAAAAATCTCCCGGCAGGAACCTACATGTTGAAACAAGTGATCGTGAACACCTCGTGTTCGTAAAGGAGTTTGCATGAAAACAACCTGCGTTATCGTTCCTGCAAAGGACGAAGCAGTTGTCATCGAAGACACTCTCACTGCGCTCCTCGCTACAGGCATTGGCGCAGAGAACATCTACCTCGTTGACGACGGTTCGAAAGACAGCACGGGAGACATCGGACGAAAGCTCGGCGTCAACGTGTTGCGGAACGAAGTAAACATCGGCAAGGCGCACAGCATTGCGCGCGTTGTTGATGTCTTCGAGCTGGATACCAAGTACGAATTCATCGGCTTGATGGATGCGGACACCTGTGTTCGGCCCGATTACTTTGAAGCAATGCATGACGGATTCACGAGCCATGATGTGGTGGTGGTGTGCGGGCGACCTATCGCTCCGAACTACAACTACATGACGAGCTATCGCGAATTCGTGCATGCCGTGGCGCACTTCATCTACAAGAAAGGGCAGGACAACATGGGGGTGATTTCGGTCGCTCCTGGTTGCGCAACCATCTATCGAAGCACTGTCTGGAGAAGTCTTGAATGGAGCAAAGATACGTTGGTTGAAGACGTTGATGTGACCCTTCAAATCCACAAAAAACGTCTCGGCAAAATCCGCTACTGCCCGAAGGCTTTGGTCTACACCCAGTCACCACGCACGCCGCGCGATTACCTCAAACAACTCGTTCGTTGGAACACGGGGAATTGGCAGGCGTATCGCAAGCACAAGCTGTACGCGTTCCGTCAAGCGATTGACTTTGAGTGCACGCTGCTTTACGGTGAAAGTTTCATCTTTTACCTGACCATGTTTTTGGCGCCGGTGTACGGGCTCTATGCTCAAGACTACAAGCTCATGCTTCTGCCGTTTGCACACATGATTCTCACGACCGTGTTTGCAGTCATTATCGCAGTTGTCGATAAGCGTCCTGATATTCTCTATCACTCATGGAGGTTTATAGCGTTCCGATACATTGATGCCTATGCATTTTTGAAAGGCTTCTGGGTAGCAATCGTCATTCGTAAGGCCGGCGGCAAATGGTTTACGCCAGCACGGTATTCTGGAAAATAACCTTTAGAAAGGATTGACATGAAAACCATCCGCTATCGCATCGTCGTTCTGTGCTTGTGCTTTTTCGGGAATGCGTTCGCGCTACCTGATGACTTCCACAAGTACTCTCGAATGGTGAGCTTCACCTTCGACGATGCGTACAAGTCGGTCGCGACGCATGCCTACCCGCTTTTTCGGAAGCACGGCATACATGCGACCGTCTATCTCGCAACGGCAACGATGAGTAATCCCGAGCTTTTCCCAGGCTACTTTAGCTGGGATGATGCAAAGGAGGTTGATGTGCATGGCTGGGAAATCGGCGCGCATACGCATATGCATGTGAATCTTGCAAAATCACCCGAAGAGGCTGCTGCGCAGGAAATCAGTGCGTCGATGCAGTTGTTTCGCGAGCGTGGATTTCGCCCCACTTCGTTTGCTGCGCCGTATGGCGCAATGCATGAAAAAAGCATGCGTCTCATAAAGCAGAACTATGCATCGCAACGTGATGCATGGGGAGGTGACGGAGTGAATCCGCTCCCCGTGCAGGACCCTTATCGCATTGTCTCATTGCCACTCAAGGCGACGATGACCATGGCAGATATCCGGGCTGTGCTTGATCGTCTTGAAAAAGACGGCGGTTGGCTCGTGCTGCAATTCCACGACGTGGGATCGGTAAATACGGGACCATGGTCAACGACGCTCCTTCCGGAGATTGTTGCCGAGGTGCGTCGTCGCAAGCTTCCTGTTGCGACAGTTTCCGAGGTTCTCAAACATCATTCTTCCACTCACTAACCAAGGAGTTTCCATGAAAAAGATTCTGATTGCTACCGCAGCTGTCACTGCACTCAGTGCAGCGTACGCTGAAGAAACGAACAAGTACCCTGGCTCGTCCTGGGGCTCCATCGGCAACACGTCACCCTCGGAAGAGGGGAACGTGCTCGCGACGGTTCATGTCGAACAAGGCGTGGTGCTCAAAAAAAGCAACACGCTGACGATGGTTCCGTTTGTCTCCGCAACGGTGTCGAAAGACAGCGACGGGCATGACTGGAACAACAAGGCGATTCTCCGTGCGGGCATCAAGCTCGAACGTGCGCTCTTGGGTGGTTCGATTGCGCTACGCCTCGGCGTTGCGCATGAAAATCGCTTCTCGTCGCACGAAACAGCGTCATCGCCCTACATCTCAGTTGGCCATTGGTTCGGCTGGGGTCATGGCACGCGCTCCCCGGGTTCGACCTGGGGGCAGCTCGGCTATGGCACGTCGCCAGGGGAGAAGAACAACACCGCTCTCATGGTGCATGCCGAGCAGGGCATCTACGCAACGAAGGTTGGTTCCGGGAAACTGGTGCCGTTCGTTGATGCGACGATTGCCCGCGACAGCGAAGGCTACGACTGGAACAACAAGAACCAGCTCGGCGCCGGCGTGAAGTACGCGCTGCCTGTGGCAAAGAACGGCACGCTGAATGTGGGTGTCAAGTACACCCACGAGACCAAGACCAGCTCTGACGTTTCGGCGTCGAATGTGGGCATTTTCGCAAACTACTGGCTCGGCTGGTAATCCCTCAATTTTCTTAAGGAGTATTCATCATGAGTATTGGAACACCAGTTGGCGGCTGCTCAGGACTTCTGCATGTGGTTGCCTCGTATCCGAAAGTTGCGGCGTGCGCTGCGATTCTCGGTCTCGGCGTTGGTGTGAACGTGCTGACGCCTGATCAAGAGGCTAAGTGCGACAAAGCGATTGCGCAGTGCCAAGGCACGGCGCAGCCTCCCGTCACACCTCCGCCTGCTGCAAAACCGCAAAGCACGCCGCCTCCGGAGGCTGTTGCAATGCCTGTACCGTCACCGCCACTGCCACAAGCAGTGGTACTCGACATGTGCGCAGGTGCGCCCATTATTACCGACGCTGACCTCTTCAAGGTCGTGGGGCCGGTACATGTCTGGCGGCGCGCGGCTGTCGATCCTGTCCGTGGCAAACCCACGGAGCCGTTTCTGCGTATCCTCGGCTATGCCGCGGAAGAACGCACGGTCTTTCTGAAGAAGATTGCCGACCGCGACTATTCGCGGACGCTCTTGAAAAAGGGAAGTTCCGTCGGACGTTCAACGTCGGGGAATGGCACCTACCATGATGCGGTCGTTGTCGGTTGGAACCCTGTGGAAAACACGGGCACCAATTACAAGAACGACGCACGCATGAACGTCTACACGTACACGCACAAAGCCATTTACAACGGCGACTGTGTTGAACGTACGGTGACACTCCTCGAACCACTCGTGTGCCAGAACTGGTCGCGGGTGAGCGATGTGCTTCGCATCGTGCAGTCCGCAGCAGACCGCCAGAAGGCGCCTGCTAAGAAATGATCTTTTTGTTTTGCCGAAAGGCAGGCCGCTTCCCAGGGAGGCGGCTTTTTTTTGTCTCAGTTTTCAGGAGTCGTAGTATACTGCATGGATGGAGCGCGGGATGTCACTTATTGAACTTCTGGTATATATCGCAATTGTCTCGATTGTGGTTGTGGTGCTTTCAGCGACCTACATTTCCTTTTTGAATGCGCGCGCAAAGACAGAAGCGGTTGCTATTACCGACACCGCACTTCGCTACGTTGCCGAAACCCTTACCCGCGATGTCGAGCGTGCAACAAGTATTGTTACACCGGCGTCGGGAGTTGTGGGAACCTCAACGCTCCTGATGCATGGCTCAAGCACGATTGCCTATGCGCTTCTTGATGGTGCACTCACACGCACGGTGGATGGTGTTGCTGAAACACTCACAAGCGACCGAGTCGTGGTCACGCAGTTTGCACTCACGCATACCGAGAATACTCAGGAGGTGACGGGCAGCACGTTTGACGGACTCAGGTGGCAGCTGCAGGCGGAACATGCCTATGGTGCAAACGAGTACCGTTACGATGCTGCGCGACACGGCGCGGCATCACGAAGAAGTTTTGAATAAGTATGGAGCATAAGAAGACACAACGGAATGATTCCCGAGGCGTAGCACTGCTGCCGCTTGTTTTTGTATTTGCGGGGCTTGTGGTGACGGTTGCCCTTGCGTTTTCAGCAATTTCTATCGCACAAAGCATTGCCGTTGAGAGTGAGTTTGGTGCGGCGCGCGCTTTACATTACGCGGAGGCAGGGCAGAATGATGCGCTTATGCGACTTTCGCGTGATAAAAACTATCGCACTACCGTCGAATACGCTATCCCCTTCGGCACAGATGGCTGCACGCAAAGCATTGCCTGTGTGTTTGTTACTATCGACGAGACCGCATCAGGAACACCCCGCGTAAGCGCCCGAGGCGTTGCCAATACCAACGTACGCGTACTCGAGCGCCTCGTGCACTTTGACGAAGCAGGGCAGGGCGCCCACACACAAACAACCTGGTGCGAAGAAGGAAGTTCCGTGGCAGGAGCATGTCCCCAGGACTGAAACTCCCCGCACGGAGTGTTACGGGGATCCCCCCCC
>MFMN01000003.1:61469-72920 GCA_001783515.1 Candidatus Kaiserbacteria bacterium RIFCSPLOWO2_12_FULL_50_10
CAGGAGCATGTCCCCAGGAATAAAGGAAGACCCTTTGACTTCGGGGCTATTTGTGGTATATTCAGCCGCGTATTCCGTGCGAGAGGGAGGGTTTTCCTTTCCAATCCACTGGTGTGCGATAATTATTTTATTTACCTTGAAGCCTAATCTTCGTATCAATACTGACATCCGCGCGCATGAACTTCGCGTCATTGCTGCGGATGGTGAAAATATTGGCATTCTTTCCCGCGCAGACGCACTTGCGCAGGCAAAAGAAGCCGGTCTCGACCTCATTCTTATCAATGAGGAATCAAAACCACCGATTGCAAAAATCGTGGATTACGGGAAATATCTGTACGAACTCAAGAAGAAAGCAAAAGAAGTAAAAGCAAAATCACACACCACGGAAACGAAGGGAATACAAGTCAAGGTAGCTACCGGCGACGGCGATCTCGCAGTAAAAGCGAAACGCGCCGCCGAGTGGCTCCAAGAACGGCACCGTGTCAAAGTCGACCTCTTCCTCTCTGGTCGCTATAAGTACATGGATCAAGCGTTCCTCAAAGAACGTCTTGAACGCTTCCTCAAACTCATTCCAGGCGAACATCGCATGGCTGAGCCGATCAAGAAGTCGCCAAAAGGTTTCAGCACTATTATAGAAGCTGTAAAGAAGTAGTCATCATGAAAACAAATAAATCATACACCAAGCGTATCAAGGTGACCAAGAACGGCAAGCTCGTTGCTCGCAACCCTGGCCGCAACCACTTCAACGCAAAGCAGTCAGGCCGCAAGCGCCAGCAGCTCCGCCGTGGTAATCACCTCAAGCTTTCACAGCGCATTATCCGCCGATTCCTCCCAGGACTCAAAGTGCAGAAGACTATCGTGAAGGTAGTAGATGCAGAATAACTAAACTAAACTATGTCACGTGTTAAAGGCGGAGTGATGGCAATGAAGCGTCGCCGCAATATTCTCGCACAAGTTAAGGGCTATCGTTTCGGTCGTTCGACCAAGAAGCGACAGGCTATCGAAGCGCTCCACCATGCGTACAACTACTCGTTTGCGCACCGTAAGGACAAGAAGAACGACTTCCGTCGCCTCTGGGTTGTCCGTATCAATGCTGCACTTCGTGCACTTGGTATGACGTGGAGTACCTATACGCATGCCGCGTCAAAGAAAGGAATTGCACTCAACCGCAAAATGCTTGCAGACCTTGCACTCAATAACGCTTCTGTTTTTGAAAAGGTTGTCGCTACGGTTAAATAGGCAAAAAAATTACACTCGATCGAGTGTAATTTTTTTTGTGTCTATTTTGAAACGCTGCGAACATGGCGGATGAGCGTCTCGGTGTAGCCTGCTTCGTTGTCATACCAAGCGAGGACTTTGACGAGGTTGCCGCCGACGACGCGCGTGAAGGAGAGGTCGGCAATAGAGGCGAATGGTGCACCAACAATGTCGGAAGAGACGATAGGGTCGTCGGTTGTCGTGAAAGCAGTTTCCCAGCGAGGGTCTTCGGCAGCTTTGCGGAGGATGTCGTTTATTTCGGCGACGGTAGTATCGCGTGAAGCGACAAACGTAATATCGACAATGGAGCCGGTTATGACTGGCACACGCATAGCGATACCGTCAAACTTGCCAGCGAGCTCGGTGTGCACTTGCGTGACAGCGATTGCGGCACCCGTTGACGAAGGGATAATATTTTGTGCAGCAGCACGTCCTGAGCGAAAGTCCTTCTTCGCGGGGCCGTCGACAAGTGCTTGCGACGCGGTGTAGGCATGGACGGTATTGAGGAGTGCCTTCTCAATACCTACGGACTCTTTGAGAATGGTAATAATCGGCGAGGAGGCGTTTGTAGTACACGATGCGTTCGAAGTTACATTAAGCTCCCCGAGTGCACCTTCGTTTACACCAACCAGCATGGTGCCACCGATGGATGCATCGCCTTTTGCGGGCGCAGTAATCACGACGCGCTTTGCACCAGCGAGGACATGTGCGTTTGCTTTTTCGTACTCAGTGAAGAATCCGGTTGATTCAATCACGACATCAATGTTCATGTCCTTCCAAGGAAGATTCGCCGGGTCTTTCTCTTGGAAAACTTTAATAGCACGTTTGTCGACAAGAAGGTTGTCGCCCTCAAGTCCGACTTCGTAGGGGAGCTGTCCATATGCGGTGTCGTATCGTAAAAGATAGGCGAGATTTTCTTTGTCACCGAGGTCGTTCACCGCAACAACTTCAAGGTCGGGGAAGTCTTGTGCGCGTCGTAAAAATGCGCGTCCAATACGGCCAAGGCCGTTGATTGCAATTCGTGTAGTCATGTCACGAGTATAACATGGTGCCGAAAAAACCAGCGCGTCCGTTATCGGAGATGAGCGAGGCAGGTAACACCTATTGCTATTGCATCGTACTCATCGTCGAGAGCTTTTTCGGGAACGTTTTTGACGAGACGTTTAACCATATCGGTGACAGCTTTTTTGTCGCTGCCGCCGTGGCCTGTCATGGCGACTTTAATTTCTTGCGGGGTGTATTCGTGGATTTCGAGGTTATGTAGTCGTGCAAGAAAGAGCATGATACCACGCGCTTCGGCAACAAGCATGGCGGTCTTCGCGTTGTTTTGAAAGAATAGTTTTTCAATGGCGAAGACGGTCGGTTCGTGTTCGAGGATTATCTTTCGTACTGCATCACCAGTAGTGAAGAGGCGCTCATGATGCGATGCTTTTCTGTCGGTTTGCACGCAGGTTGAAAAGAGGCAGACGTCGCGCCCTGACTCGTCACGCGCAAGAAGTGCAACCCCGATACGGTCATACCCAGGATCTATGGCAAGAATTTTGTTAATCATGGGTTTTTGTTTCCTTGGGTGATTCGTGCCGAGAGCTGCGCATTGGTCCTTGAAGTAGGGCGACAGGGCGGCGGCGGAGAAGGGCAATAAGGAAGAGAAGGATAAGTGCGAGGAAGAGAAGGAGTAATCCTGCAATAAGGAAGAGTGTTATGAGGCGTGAGGATTCCTTTTGCACAACATCTGGCTCGTCGACGACAAGGAGCGCAAAGACACCGAGCTCGGCGGTGCGAAAGGAGACCGAATGTGCATCCTTCATCTCAAGTGTGAGAACTTCCCAGAGGTTGCGCTCTCTGTTGTGGCGGTATACCTGCACCGCTCTGTCGCTCATGTCTTCGGGAACAATGAGGGTGATGCGCGCCGGCGCGCTGAGCTTAGGGTATGACTCTCCAAAATCGTCCTCTGCAGAAAGGTCGAAGAAGGTGTTGTCGACGACCGTGTAGTTATATGAGCTGCATGCGCTCGCAGGAGTACTTAGGCAGAGGGGGTAGTCTTCAGTCGTGCGGCGCTGTGCCCGAAGTGTGAGCCATGTCTTTGATGCGCCAGGAGCAAGCTCGATTGTTACGGCGCGCGTTGTTGTTTTTGTTGGGGCGACACCGTCGCTTATGTCAAACACTAAGAGGCCAGAGTCACGCGATGCAACACGGAGCGAATCGCTACATGCTTCGGTATGACGCAGTGCGCGACGTATGGATGGCTCGGGTTTTTCCATGCGCGCATAAAATGCAGCGATACAGTCAGCGCCTGTTGCGGTGGTTCCGCTCGAGGTGTCGGGAAGAGGGAGGGTGCCTGTTTGCGGGGTTCCTGCGGTTTGCGTGCTCGGCGTAGTAATGGGTGAGACTGCGGGTTCTTGTGGCATGCTGCCGATGAGGGTCGAGCCGTCTTCGGGTTCTGCTGGTGCTACCGGCGGTTCAAAAACGAAGGCATCAATAGGGAAGGTTTCTTCCCGTATGCCAGTTGCCGCATCGGCGTCGGTTGCGGTAACGCGTACCTGCCAGTTTCCATATGCGTAGGCTTGGGGGATAGAAAACGAACAGTAGTACCAGACTTCTGTATTGGTGCCCGTGTTCACATCGATAGTGCAAGGGGAAACGCGGTAGCAATGATTTGGGTCAGACGAACATGCCGCGCCGAGCGGATTGCCGTCGCGCCACGCAACAAGCGAGACATTAGTAAGGTCTTGGTCACCGTTTTCATCATCGGCAAAGCCAGTGAAGGTTATGGTGCGCTCGAAGGTCGATGAGGGGGCTCCTTGATTGCCTGCAATAGTGAGCGACTCAACCGTTGGGGCAACATTTGCAACAATTGCCTGTGTCGATGCGACACTACTCACCTGCGCAAGAAGCGCTGCATCGAGGCTAGCAAAAAGCGACATGGTTGCACCAAGAAGCGACAAAAGAGCAGTGGCGGTTGTGCTGAACATATCGTATTCATGAGTATACCTCGAACGTGCCAAAAAACATTGTGCAAAGCGTGTACTTTTTGTTTGGATATGATACTATCGCAAGATAATTACAAGTATGATTACGAAGAAAAAACCAGAGGAGATTGAACGTTTGCGTAAAGGTGGGCGGATTCTTGCGCGTATTTTGCGCGAGACAAAGGAATATGCGAAGCCGGGTATGTCGACAGGCGACCTTGAAGTGTACGCACACGGACTCACACTTAAGTATGGTGTCGAACCAACACTTCTCGGGTACCACCCGGTGTTTGCTGATTTTCCGTACCCCGCATGTATGTGCATCTCGGTGAACGACACCGTGCAGCATGGCGTGCCGCGAGACGATGAGATTCTTGCAGACGGCGACATTATCAATCTCGATATGTCGATTGGCTATGAGGGTATGATTGTTGACTCAGGCATTACGTTCGGACTTGGTACTATTACGCAGCGCGAAGAAGAGCTTCTCAAAGTGACGCGCGAGGCGCTTAAAGAGGGCATAAAGGCCGCAAAGCCAGGCAATCGCATTGGTGACATTTCGCATGCAATTGAGACGTATATTAGACGGTATGGATTGGGTATCGTTGAAGATCTTGCAGGTCATGGCGTTGGTTACAAGAACCACGAAGAGCCAATGATTCCCAACCTTGGTAAGGCAGGTACTGGACCTGCAATTCAGGTAGGGCACGTGTATGCCATTGAGCCCATCACTACCATTGGAAGCCCCGATGTGCTGTACGATGATGAGGGAGATGGCTACAGTATCTTCACGGCAGACGGCAGCAAGAGCGCACATTTTGAGCACACCGTTGTTATCACGGAGAAGGGTGCTGAAATAATGACACAAGAATAATATGCGATACCTCGGCATTGATTACGGCACGAAGCGCGTGGGGCTCGCCCTCTCAGACGAAGGTGGCAACATGGCGTTCCCGCTTGCTGTGGTAAAGAATGACGCAAAACTAAATGACACGATTGTCAGTTTTGTCAAGGAAAAGCAGGTTGGCGCTATCGTGATTGGGCACTCACTCGACATGAAAGGAAAAGAAAATGCTGCGCACACAGGTGCAGAGGCGCTCATGCTCGACCTTACGCTGGCAACAGGACTCCCGATTCATCTCGAACCAGAATGGTTCACAACGGTTGCCGCGACCCGCTTTCAGGGAAAGACAGAACTCAAAGATGCGTCAGCCGCCGCACTTATACTTGAATCTTTTTTAAGCAGAAACTAATGTTATGGAAACAATTACGTACGACGATTTCGCAAAACTCAACATCCGCATCGGCACCATTGTGTCTGTTGAAACAATTGAAGGTGCTGATAAGCTTTTGAAACTTATGGTTGATGTTGGCGAAGAAGCACCACGCCAAATCCTTTCGGGTATCCGCACATTCTTTGAAGATCCACAAGAGCTTGTCGGCAAGCAGTGTCCATTCTTGATAAATCTTGCGCCGCGCACTATTCGCGGACTCGAATCAAATGGTATGATTCTCGCTGCGGGTGACAACGAGACTTTCTCACTTCTTCATCCAGCAAAACCATTGCCGCACGGCACCGAGGTGCATTAGAACTCGCGTCTATTGCCTTAGCGCCTGGATCCCTCCAGGATGACAAAAGTGACGGATTTGGTTCTGGTGAGATGAGTAGTTAAATCCACGTGGATTTATGTATTAATATTTCTAAAGCAACCTACGGAACTTTTGTCATCCTGGAGGGATCCAGGCAATACATCATGAAAGAAAAACTAAATCATAAAAATGTCGGCATCGGACTCGCGGGAGTCTCCTTTTTGGAGTCCTCGTTCTTCCCGGTCATTATAGACCCGTTCCTCCTTGCTGCGGTTGCGCTCCATCGTGACCGTTGGGTTCGCTATGCAATTATTTCTTCCGTGTTCTCCGTGCTCGGTGCAACCTTTGCCTATCTTGTTGGCGTGTACGCATGGGACGCGTGGGGAGAGCAAATTCTTGCATGGACAGATGGAAAAGAAACGTTCGCACAAATTGCCGCAATGCTCGATCGTGGCGCGTTTCTCTTTACGATGATTGGCGCCGTCACGCCGGTGCCGTATAAACTCACCGCACTCGCAGGCGGCGTCTTCCACATAAATTTCTTTGCCTTTCTTGCTGCGTCAGTCATTGGTCGCTTCGCACGATTTTTCCTCGTCGCCTACCTTGGTGCTGTCGGCAAAGATGTTGCGCTCAAAGTTTTGCCACATATTACGTGGCGCCGCGCATTCCTTGCGGGCGCCGCCCTCGGCATTGCAGCTGTGCTCATTCTGCGCTAAAGTGCAGATACGCCTTCATAGTTCAATGGATAGAACAAGGGACTTCTAAGCCCGGGATTGTGGTTCGATTCCACATGGAGGCACAGCAAAAAGAATAAAAATCACTCTCCATTCACGGAGAGTGATTTTTATTTAAAACATAAGTGTGTGGGTCATTGGGGCGTCTTCGCGGACTTTCCAGAGGGTGGTATCGATGGGGATTTCGCGCTTTTTGGTGCCTTCTTTGACGTAGACTTTGCCGTGCTCCATGGCGTAGTCGAAGACTTGTTTGGTGACACGGACGTCTTGCTCGCAGTATTTCTTGATGTCTGCGATATTGCCTTCGCGCCACCATTTCACCGCAATGAGACCATTGGCGGTCTTTTTTGCGTTCACGGTTGCTGAGGCGACATCGTCGAGCTTGAGGCGTTTGCCGAGGGAATCTTGAATAGATGCCATGAGGTCGATTGACTTCATTTGGGTGAGGTCACCGGGGTAATACTTGTTGAGAATCGGGATATCGAAATGGTTACTATTGTAGCCAACGAGCGCGTCGCCCGCTTCGATAATTGGCCAAATCGTTTCGAGTTCGCTGATGTCGACGGTGGTGTATTTGTCCGTACCTGAGTCGTAGACGGTGATGACGGAGATATCGAGTGCGGCAGGGTCGCGTGAGCCGACGTCTTGGAAAAGGTTTTGTGTTTCGATATCGAAGACAATATAGCGCATGAGTTAGGAAAGGATTTTCTTGATAAGTTCTTCGGCAGTGCCGGTTGTTTGTTCTCTAGTAAAGAGATTTTTGAGTGTGTAGCTTTGTGAGGTGACTTCATCAGAGCCGAGAACAAGGGCGAATTTTATGCCGTCGTCACAAGCGTGCTCTAGCTTTTTGCCGAGTTTGCGGTCGGTGGCGTCAACGACGGTCGCGATGTATTCAGCTCTGAATTTGTTTGCAATTTTGATAGCCTCGCCCGCAGCAATTTCTTCGAGGGGGAGAATGGTCAAGGTTGGTGCAGGAGTGAGATTTTCAGGGAGTAGCTGGTGCGTGATGAGGAAGTTCACCATGGAGACATCCCCCATACCGAAGCCGATACCTGTGATAGGATCACCGCCAAACATTTCGGTGAGGTTGTCATAGCGTCCGCCGCCGCCGAGCGCGCGGGAGTTTTCTTCGTTTGTGTCGTAGATTTCAAAGACAAGACCGGTGTAGTAATTAAAGCCACGAACTATAGCGGGGTCAATGACGACATTGGTAATCCCGAGGTCATGGAGGATGTTTACGGTCTGCATGATGCGCGAATCAGCTGAAGGTGAGGGAAGAGTAAAATCTGCGCCGATAATTTCTTTTGCTTCTGCATCGAATGCCGCCGCAGTGATTTTATTTTTCTTGTCGAGAAGTAAAAACATTGCACGCTTCTGTTCGTCGGTGAGATTGAGTGAGTCAAAAACAGAATTCATCCAGCCGCGGTCATTAACACGAATCACAAATGTGTCAAGCGTTGCGCCGAAATCTTTAAAGATATTCGCGACGTAGACAAGCATGTCGACATCGCACGCGATAGTGTTGTCGCCGAAGACATCGGCATTGAGTTGCCAGAATTCGCGGAGGCGTCCACGCTGCGGACGTTCGTAGCGGTAGAGGTTCGGGATAGAGTACCAGCGGACAGGAAAGTAGAGTTCATGTCGCTTGCCCGCAATCATACGTGCAAGCGTTGGGGTTAATTCTGGGCGAAGTGTCACTTCGCGGTCGCCGCGGTCGGTGAATGTGTATGTCTGCTCATTCACCATTTCCTCGTTTTCCTGGCCTTTTGCCCTATAGAGCGCAGACGGTTCGAAAATTGATGCATCAACGCGGGCGTAGCCAAAGCGCTCCGCAGTTTTCGCCCATCCATCAAAAATGTAGCGCTGTATCGCCATGTCCTCCGGATAGAAGTCGCGCACACCTTTATAGGGCTGTGTTGAGAGATATTCCATGTTCATGAGTCTACCATAAAAGTTTTATTTTTTCACATTTTCTGCTATGCTCCAGAGTATGTTCGCTTTTGTGAACTTGTGGCTGATTTCCACACATTACTAATGCACGGCTGATATCTGTGCGATCAAAAGAAAAATTCTATGGAAAATGAAAAAGTGAGCGACGTTGCACGTCGCGAAGAAGAGATGCTTGCGTTTTGGCGTGCGCATGACATTTTTAAGAAGAGTGTCAAAAAGGACGCGCCAAACGGGCAGTTCACCTTTTACGATGGTCCGCCGTTTGCAACGGGGCTGCCGCATTACGGGCACCTTCTTGCAGGTACTATTAAAGATGCAATTCCGCGTTTTTGGACGATGAATGGCTATAGTGTGCCGCGTCGTTGGGGTTGGGATTGTCATGGGCTTCCCCTTGAGAATCTTATTGAGAAGAAGCTCGGACTTGCGACGAAGCGTGACATTGAAACCTATGGTGTGAAGAATTTTAACGAAGCAGCGCGCGGCGCAGTTTTGGAATACGCCGATGAGTGGCGCAAGATTGTGCCGCGTATGGGGCGCTTTGTCGACATGGATGACGACTATCGCACCATGGATGCAAGCTACAGCGAAAGCGTGTGGCATGTGTTTAGCGAGCTTCATAAAAAAGGGCTCGTGTACGAAGGCTTTAAGTCGATGCACTTGTGTCCGCGTTGTGGGACAACCCTTTCAAACTTTGAAGTGAATCAAGGGTACCGCGATATCAAAGATATTTCGGTGTACGTGAAATTGCCGCTTGTTGAGACTCCTGATACGTCACTCTTGATATGGACAACCACGCCGTGGACACTTCCAGGTAACATGGCAGCGGCAGTTCATCGTGATGCAACATATGCTCTGGTCTCCGTGAGTGGAGAGGAAAAGACTGAAAAAGTTATTGTTGCGAAAGCTCGATATGCGTCGCTCTTTGGAAGCGCAGACAATGCAACCATTGTTCGTGAATTCCTAGGCAGTGAACTTGAAGGGAAGGCGTATATGCCACCGTTCGATTATTTCAAGAATCAAGAGATTCCGAATATCGAAAACGCATGGAAGATTTGGCATGCGGACTATGTTGAAGCCCTCGGAGCCGGGACCGGTGCGGTGCATATCGCGCCAGCCTATGGCGAAGACGACATGCAGCTTGGAAAAGCAAATAACATACCGCTTGTACACCATGTTGATACGAACGGTCGCTTCATGGATTTTGTCACGGATTGGGCGGGGTATCTCGTGAAGCCAAAAGACGATGCCGATGCGGAAATTTCACATCTTGATACCGATATTGAAATCGTGCGTGCGCTTGCGCAGAAAGGCCTGCTCTTTAAGAAAGAAAACGTTACCCACTCGTATCCACACTGTTGGCGCTGTGAGACGCCGCTCCTCAACTACGCGACGACGTCATGGTTTGTGGAGGTGACCAAGATTAAGGACAAGCTCGTTGCCGCAAACAACGACGTAAACTGGGTGCCTGACCATGTCGGGACAGGACGTTTCGGCAAGTGGCTCGAAGGCGCGCGCGACTGGGCAGTTTCTCGTCAGCGCTATTGGGGCGCGCCGCTGCCGATTTGGCGTAACCCGCAGACGAAAGAATTTAAAGTATTCGGTTCCTTCAAAGAACTTCTCGCACATGTGCCCCGCAGTGGTACTGAGTTCTTCCTTATGCGTCATGGCGAGGCGGAGGCGAATGTGAAGAACGTGACGCAAACAAAAATCGAGGTTGCAAATCCACTCACCGAAAACGGTAAGGCTATGGCGCTTCGCGGTGCGCAGACGCTGCGTGACAAGGGGATTGACCTTATCATTGCGTCGCCGTTTCAGCGTACGAAAGAAACCGCGCAGATTGTCGCCCGCGAACTCGGACTCGACCCCACTTCGATTATCTATGATGAACGTATTGCAGAAATCAAAGTGGGTGCACTTGATGGCAAAACAATCGACGACTATCATGCATTCCTGAGTGCTGCGGATAGTTGGTACACCGCAACGCCGGAAGAAGGTGAATCGCACCAAGCAGTGCGTCGTCGTGTTGGTGCATTCTTGACGGATATCGATGCGCGTTATGCAGGAAAACGAGTACTCATTGTCTCACACAATTCGCCGCTCAATATCTTGCGTGCGATGCTCCAAGAAGAAGGCGCTATCCCCGACGTGTTTGACCATATGCATGCCGGAAGAACCTTCGAACACGGCGAAGTGCTTACGGGAACATTCGTGCACTACCCCCACAACGACGAATATGTACTCGACGTACATCGTCCGTACATCGACAATCTTGAAGTCCGTGACGAAAATGGTGTGCGGCTCGAGCGTATCCCCGACGTCTTCGACTGTTGGTTTGAATCGGGCTCAATGCCGTATGGACAGCATCATTATCCATTTGAAAATACTGACCGCTTCAATGCAGAAACAGGGCTTGGCTTCCCTGCGGATTTCATCGCTGAAGGGGTCGACCAAACACGAGGCTGGTTCTACTCGCTTATCGTGCTCGGCACAGCACTCTTCGGGAAGTCCCCGTATAAACACGTGATCGTCAACGGTCTCGTGCTTGCAGAAGACGGTCGTAAAATGTCGAAGTCGCTCCGTAACTACCCCGACCCGATGGAGCTTGTGGATAAGCTCGGCGCAGACTCTATGCGTCTCTATCTCCTTACTTCGCCAATCGTGCGTGGAGAGGATGTAAACTTCTCGGAAAAGGGTGTGCAGGAAATCCAGCGTAAGACTATCGGACGTCTCCATAACGTACTCCAGATGTATGAGATGTATGCAGATGGCACAAAGGCAGGGGCGACTTCGACACAGGTGCTCGACCGCTGGATGGTTGCAGTACTTTCTGATGCAGTACGCACGTCAACAGAATCGTACAAAACGTATGAGCTCGACAAGGCAACGCGTCCAATCCTCGACGTTATTGACGACCTCTCGGTGTGGTATCTTCGCCGTTCACGCGACCGCCT
>MFMN01000004.1 GCA_001783515.1 Candidatus Kaiserbacteria bacterium RIFCSPLOWO2_12_FULL_50_10
ATTTTGCGTCAAGATCCTGACATTATCATGGTGGGTGAAATGCGCGACTTGGAAGTGTCAGAAACCGTGGTGCATGCAGCGCTCACGGGGCACCTTGTATTCTCGACCTTGCACACCAACAGCGCAATCGGTGCCATTCCGCGCCTTATCGACATGGGCATTGAGCCGTCGATTATCGGGAGCTCATTTAACCTCATGCTCGGGCAGCGCCTCACGCGAAGACTTTGTCCGCATTGCAAGAAGGTGCGCCAGGCAACCCCCGACGAACAAAAACTTATCATGCGCGTCCTCGGTACCGCACCCGCATCAACAGAAATCTACGATGCGGTTGGCTGCGACAAGTGTGGTATGAGTGGCTACAAGGGGCGTATCGGTATTTACGAAGCCGTTCGTATGACGCACGACCTTGTGCCCCACATTCGCAAGGGAATCAGCGAAGAAGAAATCATCGAACTCGTGAAGCCGCAAGGCATTCCGTCGATGCAGCAAGATGGGATGATGAAAGTGCTTGCCGGAGTAACCTCACTCGACGAGCTCGAACGTGTCGTTGACCTTTACGCAGCGTAGGCTTGTCCACAGCACGTATTTCGTCAACGTGCGCTATACTGCTCCTATGAATCCCGTCAACTATACGAACGTTCTGCACGACCTTTTAAATATAGTCGTGCATGAGAATGCATCCGATATTCACCTCTCTGTCGGTGCACACCCAACGGTGCGCATCAATGGCACGCTCGTGCCTGTCGACAAACACCCCGTCCTTACTGAAGAAGACGTCCAAGGCATGCTCCGCGCGATGGTGCAGCCTGCACAAGAGCAGCGTTTTGCCGAAACAAACGAGCTCGATATTGCCTACAGTATGCCGGACGGCTCGCGTTTTCGCGTCAATGCATTTGTCGCGCAAGGCGCCGTCGGCATCGTCATGCGATACATCCCGAACGTCATTAAAAACTTTGATGAACTCGGTTTGCCGCCAGTCCTTGAAACATTCACCCAGCGCAAGCAAGGGCTCTTCCTTGTGGTAGGGCCAGTTGGGCAAGGGAAGACCTCAACGCTCGCTGCAATGATCGAGCGCATCAACGAGACCCGCAATGCGCACATCATGACTATCGAGGATCCTGTTGAGTTTCTCTATGCGCCAAAGAAGGCACACATCAATCAACGTGAAGTGCGTGTTGACACCGTAGATTTCCCGTCGGGACTCAATGCTGCGCTCCGCCAAGACATCAACGTGCTCTTGGTGGGTGAAATGCGCGGGCTCGAAGCAATCTCGACAACCATCACCGCCGCAGAAACAGGGCACCTCGTTTTTGCAACGCTCCACACGAACAGCGCCGCCCAAACCATCGACCGTATCATCGACTCATTCCCCGCAAATCAGCAGGATCAAATACGCCTCCAGCTCTCAACGTCGCTCATCGGTGTACTTTCGCAGCGCCTCTTGCCGCGCATACAGGGCGGACGCGTGCCAGTCTGTGAGCTTTTGGTAAACACCACCGCGGTTGCAAATCTTATTCGTGAGCGTCGCACCCACGAAATCCGCACTGCCATTGAAACAGGTTCAGAATTCGGCATGATCGACATGAATCGCGCGCTTGTTGACCTTGTGCATCATGGTGAGATTACCGTAGAAACAGCCTATGCTAATTCACCCGACCCACGTGTATTGGAGCGATTATTCTAGCGGTTCTTCCAAAATGAGCGAATTTGCATTGACTTCACAGATGTTTCGTCCTCACCGTACCTAGGTACGGCTCCGGCGAAAATCTGCTCCAGTCAAAGCAACTTCATCTCATTTTGAAAGAAGTACAAGGTAAGGGGTGAGAGAGACCACATTTTAAAATCATATGTTATTTGAATACAACGCAAAAGACGCACAAGGCGACGAGAAAAACGGCACGATTGATTCGCTCAATATGGAGACCGCAATGAACACGCTCCGCATGCGCGGTGTTGGGGTGATTTCGATTGCGCCAATTGCTGAACAAAAAGGTGTGTTTGCACAACACATCACGATGTTTGACCGCGTCTCTATGAAGGAGCTTGTGATCACCTCACAGCAAATCTCAACACTCGCAAACGCACAAGTTTCCGCGCTGCGTATCTTTCAACTCCTCGCAATGCAGATACAGAACAAGTATTTTGCCGGCATTCTCGAAAACGTTGCAAAGGATTTGCAAAGCGGAAGCTCCATTTCCCGCGCGCTTGCACATTTCCCGCGCGTCTTTTCGCCTTTTTACGTAAACATCGTCAAAGCAGGCGAAGAATCAGGTACGCTTTCAAATTCTTTTTCTTACCTTGCCGAGTATCTCGACCGCAACTATGAAATCGTCTCAAAAGTTCGCGGCGCGCTCATTTACCCAATCTTCGTTATCTCGACCTTTTTCCTCGTGATGGCGCTCATGCTCACGCTCGTGATTCCAAAAATCACTGAGATTCTTCTTGAGGCTGGCGGCGAACTCCCGATTTATACAAAAATCGTGATCTGGATTTCGGACTTCATGCGCAACTATTTCGGGCTCATTGGCGTCGTCCTTATAGCGGGAGGCTTCTTCTTCTGGCGATGGTCAGAAACAGAAACAGGAAAGCGCGCCGTTGATGAGGCAAAGCTCTCGATTCCGATCATCGGTAACTTGTATCACAAGCTCTACCTCACGCGCATTTGTGACAACCTTTCAACCATGCTCACCTCGGGGCTCACCATGCTCCAATCGCTCGAAATCACCGCAGAGATTCTCGAAAACGTTGTGTATCGAGAAGCACTCGAGCATGTCATCATTGACGTACGTGCAGGGAAGTCGCTCTCAGATTCTATGAGCAGCCAAGAAATCCTCCCGCCAATTCTCGTACAAATGACGAAGGTCGGCGAAGAAACCGGCGCGCTCGGCGATATTCTCGTCACACTCTCCGCGTTCTACCGCCGCGAAGTGCAAACAGCTGTTGCAGCCGTTATCTCGCTCATCGAGCCGGCTATGATTGTGCTTTTGGGATTGGGTGTGGGTGTCCTTATTGCATCGGTGCTGCTCCCAATCTACAACCTAACTGGAGCCTTCTAAAAATTCTTCCAAAATTGGTGAATTTGCATTGGTTTCAGCCGTTCGCTTCTCACCGTACTTGGGTACGGCTCCTGCGCTCGCTCCTTCCAACCAACGCAACTTCACTCAATTTTAAAAGAATTTACAGCACGGCTTCTTCGCTTTCTTCTTCCGGCTGGCGCGCCTGCATCCCATTTTGAAAGAAATCGATTGCATTAGATAGTGTTGTGAACGAATCCGATTGCTTTATATTGCGTGGATTTATGTAGGGAGTAATCTAAAACAAGACGTGTGACTTTTGTCAGGAAGGATGGGATCCAGGCGTTAGGGCGTGGGCGCCGGTCTACTAAAGGAACGTAAGTTATTCGGCGCGCCTGCGCATGTATTGACAATATCGAGATAATATGCCATTATATTTGAGTTCGTTCCTTGGACTTTCGCAACACATTGCGAATGATTCTCATTTTCTATCACCTTCCCTAGGGAGTGTCTTATGATCCGATTTAAAACCCTCGTTGCGTTTTTCGTCATTCTGTTTTTGGCAACTACTGTTGGAAAACAGATTCAGGTCCCCGGCGTTTCGGAGCTTGCAGTGAGCTTGACTGCCCTGGTGGTCTTTTGCGGGCTGTATGTCATGATGTCCGTCGACAAGATCGAGAGCGATCTCGACATCATCAAAAAGCAGCTCGAGTCCCGCAAGTAGCGCGACGAGTGAGCGTTCACAAAGCACCTCAGCAATGAGGTGTTTATTTTGTGCTGGTAGCGGGTAAAACTCTGTGGATGTAACAGGAAAAAAAAGGGGGTGCAGCGTTGGCTGATATTGACAAAATGTACTATTATCTGTATAGTAGTACACGTTAGTCCTTCTTTTTTGTTCCAAACTTTCTACGGAGATCCATCATGATCAAGTTTTTCATCGCTGTCCTCGTTGCCCTTGCCGTTGCTTCCCCAGCATCGGCGCAGAGTGCGGGGAAGTGGTCCGCTGTCGCTTTCTACGACATTCCTACGGACATCAAGTACAACTACGTCGCGCGAAATGTGAACGTTAGGACGGCACCCATGATTTGGCTCGATGTGAGCTCCTTCAAGAAGATGGCGCCTTCGAACCGTGTCTTTCTCAGTGGTCAGGACATGTGCCGGTATGGCGGTCCCCAGGGCACATCGTTCTATTTGAACTACTACTACTTCCTGGACGGGGTGGCCTATGGCACCTCCATCGACCTTGCGGATGAGGTCAGAACGATCTATGTCAAAAGGCCGAATGCCATTTGTGTAATCGAGGATAACAAGATCCTGATCAAGGTCTTCAAACAGTAAGTCGACCTCACGGCGACCGAAACCAAAAACGCGAGCATGCTCGCGTTTTTACATGCCATACAAACCTGTGAACGGAGGAGCTTGACAAGACATGTATTATATGCAACAATGTGCGTTGACAGTTGTTCTTTTCGTATCTGTCGCACCTCGCAACCTTCCTTTTGGAGAATGTCATGACCACTGCTTCCTGCAAGTCTTCCTCGTCTTTTGTCCAGAACCTCGTCGTCTTTCTGATTCTCGGGCTGGCCAGCTATGCGGTCGTTCAGTCCGCTTCCCATCTCCGCTGGGGTAACTCCGCGGCGGCAAGGGTCGCGGACATGATCTACGGCCCTTCGGAGAAGGAGCTTCAGGCGCTCTTCCAAAAGGAGTACCTGGACAGCAACCCCGACCGCGCCGGACTGAAAATCACTTCCTTCAAAAAGGAGGTCGGTGAAAAAACAGGCCCGGACAACGCCTTCTACGAGGCACGCTTCACCGCCGTGCTGGAATCCGACAAGGAGTTCTACGTCGCCCACTATCGCTTCGGCTATACGGGGATCCAGACGGAGCCGTGCGGAATCTGTGAGAAGGTGACTGTTCGCGATCGCGTTATCGCGCAAGGATACTACGAACTCCAGAAACGCGCCGACACCGGCTGGGAGCGTCATCAAGTCCCGGGGTACGACTACAACGGCCGCACTAACCTCACGGTTGCCCCGCGCTAACGACGGACTTGTTCCCCTTTTTGACCCTTCGCATTGCGGAGGGTCTTTCTTTGCTGGTGTGCGGAGTCGATTGACATTGCGGTGGTTTCGTGGTTAGATTTCGGTATCTTGTTTTTTTGTTGTGTAATCTCTTACTAGGAGTTTGAACATGGACGGTACAACGGATGTTGTGTTTCCGGGGATGGTTGTCGTGGAGACTCGTGAAAGCGAGGCGTACGACACCGAAATTGGCGTCGTCGTATATGACGGTATTGAGTTCGAGACCGTGCGTCTTCGCTCGAAAAGCATGCCGCAAGGGCAGTTTGTGGTGAAGTCCGTCGTTCGCGACGGCGTCACGCTGTGGAGTCACGATGACTGTGGTTTTCGCGGCGTCGCACTTCTCGCGATGACGCATGACGGCCCGGTCATTGCGCTTTGCAGCAATTACCACGTGCAGCGCATTGTGCCCTTTGTGCACCGTGAACATCACGATGACATCGTGGACTTCGCAGAACTCAAGGGTGAGGCTGGGAAATTCCTCGACCTCAAAGTCTGGTATACGAATAATGAGCGTCGCGCTCAAGTGTATGAGCGCGAAATCATTCGCCTCGGTGAAGCCGAGCGAAAGCAGCGCGCACACCAAGAGGACGAGGAAGCGCGGGCGGCAATGCTCGCTCGCATCTCGAAGCGCGGGTACATCTCGGTGAAAACCGACAAAGGTATGCCAGAGCGTGGTGTCCCTCTGGGGCAAAACGAGGACTGGAGTAAGTTCCCGCCGATGGTGCGCGCTATTCTTGTCGAGGATCTCAAGCGTCCTCACGAAACGGCCCTCGAGGTCTTCGAGGTGCGCAAAAGCGTTTGCGGCAAGACCGAGCGTCACCACGTCCAGCAAGTCGCGAGGTGAAGCCTTGCGCAATCAGTTCATTTTTTTGCGACGTCTCCGGGCGTCGCTTTTCTTTTGGTAAAAATTAAGTATAGTAGAGAAATTACTACATACACATAAAAAAATTCATATGTTATTTGATATTAAAGCAATCAGCGCGGCTATCGACGCGTTTGAAGAAGAAAAGGGTATTGACCGCGCCACCATGATAGGCGCAATCGAGTCGGCGCTTGCGACCGCGTACAAGCGCGAGTATGGCAAGAAGGGACAGATTGTCCGTTCGCATCTCGACATGAACACCGGCGCAACGAAGTTTGAGCAAATCAAAACCGTCGTTGACGAATCAACCGTGCGCATGGACGAAGAAGAGGAAGAAGTGCCAGCGCACTTGCAGGGCGACCGCCCGCGTTTTGATCGCAACGAAGAGGTCGTGGAATACAATGACGACGGTACCGTAAAGGTTCCTCGCTATGAGCCAGAACGTCACCTCCTTATCCAAGCAGCGCGCCTTATCAAGAAGGACGTACAGCTCGGCGACGAACTTGTGTTCCCCCTCGATGCACCAGACGACGAGTTTGGTCGCATTGCGGCGCAGGCGGCGAAGCAGGTCGTGTTCCAGAAGGTGCGCGAAGCAGAGCGCGGTATTGCACTTCGTGACTTCTCCAGCAAGGAAGGCGAAATCATTACGGGGCAAGTGCAGCGTTTCGAGCGTGGCAATCTCTTCATTGAGCTTGGTCGCGTTGTTGCGATTATGCCCTACGCAGAGCAGATTCCCGGCGAGCGCTACAAAACAGGCGACCGTATCACGGCACTTGTACTCTCGGTTGAAGAAGGTCCGCGCGGTGTATCGATTAAGCTTTCTCGTGCGCATCCAGATTTCCTCGTGAAGCTCTTTATGCGTGAAGTGCCAGAGCTCGCATCGGGTGCGGTTGTGGTAAAGGCTATTGCGCGCGAAGCAGGACAGCGTTCGAAGATTGCTGTTGCGGCAGAAGACCCAGGGCTCGACCCGGTTGGTGCGCTTATCGGCCAGCGTGGCGTGCGCGTTTCAGCAGTCACGGGTGAACTTTCAGGCGAACGTGTTGACGTTATCGAATACCAAGCTGACCCTATCGACATGATCGAGGCAGCACTCGCGCCCGCACGTGTTGAAGATATTGAGATTCTCGAAGAAAATGAAGAGGGCGCGGTGATTCACGGACATGCACGAGTTATCGTTGCGCCGGATCAGCAGTCACTCGCTATCGGTCGCTCAGGACAAAACGTCCGCCTTGCGGCAAAGCTCATTAACTGGAAGATTGATATTGAGTCATCGGAACAAGAAGAGCCTGAAGAAGAAACTGGAGAAACAGAAATGCAGGAGGCTATCGACGATATTGTCGATGGAAAAGAATAATTCCTTATACAAATCAGTAACTATACGTATGAACCTACTACACGATATTGCGGCAGGGACCGCAGATGAAATGAATGTTATCATCGAAATCCCAAAGTTTTCAAAGAACAAGTACGAAATCGACAAAAAGACCGGCATTATCGCGCTTGACCGCGTGATGCACTCGGCGCAGGATTACCCATTCGACTACGGCTTCGTACCGCAGACACACTGGCACGATGGTGACGCGCTCGACGTCGTGGTACTCACGACCTACCCGCTCCACCCGGGCATTCTCGTCCGCGTACGGCCAGTCGCGATTATGGATATGGTTGACGGTGGCGAGAACGACAATAAAGTCATTGCCGTCCCCGTTGAAGACCCACGTTTTGACGGCGTAAAGGACCTTGTCGACGTCAATCCCCACACGCTCAAAGAAATCGAACACTTCTTTGCAACGTACAAAAAAGTACAGAACAAGAGTGTTGAGGTTGGCGGTTTCCGCAACGCACAAGCAGCAAAGGAGGCTTTTGCTGAAGCATGCGCGCTCTATACGACAAAGCAAGCATAATACGATAACGCGGCACGAACGGTGCCGCGTTATATTATGCGAAATGCCAACTTAGCGGTATAGTTCCTCTATGGCTGAGAAACAATTTGATATCAAAGAAGGAGGCGTCGATGCAGCGCGCGCGCGTTTGTATGAACGAGAAACACCGCAGGCAAGCGCGCCACTCGAGCGTTATACCCATGAAAAGTATAAGGTAGATGCAGAGGCGGCAAGGGCAGGTGATTGGGAAATCACGGAAGAAGCGCCTGTCGTAGAAGTGCCGGCTCCTGCAGCGCAGGAAGTTCGAGTGCCGAAGCGTTCATATCGTGTACTTGCGCTCACGTTTGGTGTTGTCTTTTTTGTGCTCTCGTCGGCAATCGCGGCACTGTATCTTGTGTTCGGAAACCAAGACATTTCAGGAAGCAACATTCGTATTTCGGTAGACGCACCGTATGCGGTCGGCGGCGGCAGCGAAGCGGCGATTGTGGTGTCGGTAACCAACCAAAATGAGACGCCGATTACTGATGTGCAGCTTATCGTTGAGTATCCCCAGGGCACAGAAATCGACGGCGAGCGTTCGCGAGAACTTGTGGTGAAGCGGTATGCTATGCAGACCGTGCAGAGCGGGGAAACCGTCAATACAAAACTGAACCCGCGAATTTTCGGTGAAGAAAATGAAGGGAAAGACATTCGTGTGTCTGTCGAATATCGAGTCGAGGGTTCTGCGGCAACGTTTTATCGAGAAAGCGATCCGGTCCGTGTGCTCATTAGCTCGTCGCCAGTTTCGATTGTGCTCGACTCGGTAACCTCAATTACCGCCGGGCAAGAATACGTGCTCACGGCAACGCTTATTTCCAACAGCGACGCCGACCTTGAAGACCTCATCGTGCAAGCAAACTACCCGCGCACCTTTGAGGTAAAACTCACCGAGCCTGCAGCGATAGCAGGGCGCAATACGTGGCGCATTGAAAAGCTTGCGCCAGGAGAAGAAGCAAAAATAACTATCGTGGGTATCCTTTCCGGCGAGCGCGAAACGATTCAGGCGATCGATATTTCAGTCGGGCTCGCAAGTAAAGTTGACACGACGAAGCTCGCCTCAACACTTTCGACCGCACGAACCGAAGTGCTTA
Source organism: Candidatus Kaiserbacteria bacterium RIFCSPLOWO2_12_FULL_50_10 (assembly GCA_001783515.1). Taxonomy (GTDB): domain Bacteria; phylum Patescibacteriota; class Minisyncoccia; order Phycocordibacterales; family UBA918; genus HO2-49-34. Next base: position 8,971 of record MFMN01000004.1, read on the forward strand.
TCGAAGCGCCGTTCCTTAACGTTACCCTTACCGCTAACCGCGAAGATGCCGATACGGTCGCCTTTGCAATTGGGCAAGTGGTCCAAATGGAGGCGGTTATCACCAACACCCTCACGCAGCCGATTCACGACATTGCCGTGCTCGCCAAAATTACAGGAACCGCAGCCGACCTTACCAAAGTGGATGCGGATACTGGCTACATAGATCTCGCCGGTGGTGTTATTACCTTTGATAAAGTTGAGGACAGTGCGCTTGCACGGCTTGACCCTGGCGCGTCGCACAAAATCAATTTCAACTTCACGCCGAAGGCAGACGTGCGTACTCCCGAGGCACTCGTCACCCTCGACGTTGCGGCAGCACGAAGCGACGCGGTGGGTGCGGCACGCGACATTTCCGCAGCAAAGCAGGTGACGATTCGGTTCATTTCGGCAATGTCGGCGTTCTCTGTTTCTGAACATGTGGGCGGTTCGTATCCGCCGCATGTCGGAAAGACGACCGAGTACCGTGCACTTATCTCGATACAAGGCGGCGGCAATGAGGTCAAAGATGCGGTCTTTACCGCTACGGTGCCACGTGGCGTCATAGTAGGAGCACTCCCCGCAGGCGTTTCGTTTAACGAAAGTTCGCGAACGCTCACGTGGACAATTGGTAGCGTTGCGCCCAATGAGCCAAAGACGATTACCGTGCCGCTCTCGCATACGCCAACGGTGCTTGAGGTCGGCACTCGTCCTGCGCTCATGCAGTCGCAAACGCTCATGGGTATCGACCGCTTCACGCAGCAAAAAGTAACCATGACGCTCAGTACGCTTACTACCGCAACCGGCGACGATGCTGGTTCTGGAGAAGTCGAGCGATAGACGACAAGAAAGAGACGCCCGTCGGGGCGCCTCTTTTTGCGTTTTGATGCCAGGTATGTATAATCGCCCTATGAAATACGATGCACAGACAATGGAGAAATTGGTCGCGCTTGCGAAGCGTCGAGGCTTTATGTATGCGGGTTCTGAAATCTACGGCGGACTCGCAGGTGCATGGGACTACGGACCGCTTGGCGTCATGCTTAAGAACAACATCACGCAAACGTGGTGGAAGCAGTTCGTGACCGATCGAGAAGATATGTATGGCGTCGACGCTGCGATTTTGATGAATCCACGCGCATGGGTCGCCTCAGGACACGTTGCAGGATTTTCTGACCCGCTTGTCGAAGACCTCAAAACGCAGAAGCGCTACCGCGCCGACCACCTACTTGAAGAAGCGGGTGTGGTTGTGACGGGTATGAGTATTTCTGACATGGATACCGCAATTAAGGAGAAGGGAATCAAGAGCCCCGAAGGGAATCCGCTTGGAGAGGTTCGTCAGTTCAATATGATGCTCAAGACCTCTGTTGGTGCGATCGAAGATTCTTCGTCAGTTATTTACCTCCGTCCGGAAACTGCGGGTGGTATGTTCGTGAACTTCAAAAACATTGTCGACACCATGGCGCCGAAAATGCCCTTCGGCCTCGCGCAGATTGGTAAGGCATTCCGTAATGAAATTGCGCCGCGCGACTTTATTTTCCGAGTACGCGAACTTGAGCAGATGGAAGTTGAATACTTCGTGCATCCGTCTGACTGGGAGCGTGCCTTTGAAGAGTGGCGTCTGCAGATGCTCAAGTATATGGATGCCATCGGACTTCCGCGTGACATGGTGCATGAGCTTGAAGTTGCAGCGGAAGACCGCGCACATTATTCAAAGCGCACCATCGACTTTGAATTCGAGTTCCCCTTTGGATGCAAAGAACTCTACGGGCTCGCATACCGCACCGACTTCGACCTCCAGGCACACGCAGGCGAATCGAAGCAGTCGCTCACGTACTTTGATGAAGCGACAAAAGAGCGTTTCGTGCCGCATGTTATCGAGCCATCACTTGGTGTCGGACGCACCATGCTTGCCGTGCTTGCGTCGGCATACCATGAAGAAGAAATGGATGGCGAAGCCCGTGTTGTTCTCAAACTCGCGAAAGATATCGCACCATACCGTGCGTGCGTCTCGCCGCTTCTTAAAAACAAACCAGAGCTCGTCGCAAAGTCTCGTGAAGTCTACACCGCACTCAAAAAGCAGTTCGGCAACATTGCCTTCGACGATAACGGCAACATCGGCAAGCGCTATCGTCGTCAGGACGAAATCGGTACGCCGTTCTGTATCGTTATCGACTTCGATACGCTTGGTGAAAACCCTGCAAACCTCGACACCGTCACCGTCCGCAACCGCGACACGGGCGCACAGGAACGTATCAAGATTTCAGAACTTGCAAACTATATTGCGTAGCCCTCAAGCTTGTCATCCTCGGGATTCATGAAAGCAAGGAGGCTTTGCCGACTATGCTTTCAAAATACCCGGGGATCCAGGCATGAGAACACTGCTCACCATCCTGGATCCCCGGGCATTTGAAAACAATATTCCTTCGGGTTCTTGAAAATATATTCGGCAAAGCCTCATTATTTTCATAGCCCCGGAGTCATTTGTTTCCTAAATCCCGAGGATGACTCTCCCTAGAGTGTACTGAAATAAATTAACTTTATGAAAAACATCTACATCACCACCACACTTCCGTACGTGAACGCGGATCCGCACATCGGCTTTGGGCTTGAGATTATTCGTGCGGACGCACTCGCTCGTGCGCATAGGCTTTCAGGTGACAGCGTATTTTTCACAACAGGCACCGACGAGCACGGGCAAAAGATTGCAGAGAAGGCAGATGCAGAAGGGAAAGGACGTCAGGAATATGTCGATTACTTCGCGGGGCAATTTGCAAAACTACGCGATGCGCTCGACCTTTCCTACGACAACTTCATTCGTACTACATCGCCTGCACATAAAGCTGCCGCACAAGAAATGTGGAAGCGCTGCGCAGCAAACGGCGACATCTACAAGAAGAAATACACCGGACTCTACTGCGTTGGTGATGAAATGTTCCTCAAAGACAGCGACCTCGTAAACGGTCGTTGCCCGAATCATCCCAACATGGATCCTCAGGAAGTCGAAGAAGAGAATTACTTCTTTGCACTTTCGAAGTACCAGAACTACCTTGAAGAATACCTCGCGAAGCCTGGCGTTATTGAGCCAGAGTTCCGCCGCCTTGAAGCACTAAACTTTGTAAAAGCAGGACTCGAGGACTTCTCAATCTCACGCGAAGTTTCTCGCATGGATTGGGGGATTCCTGTTCCTGGCGACGACACGCAGGTTATGTACGTCTGGTTTGATGCGCTCACCAACTACATTTCAACTCTCGGTTGGCCAGAAGAAGGCGGCAACTTTAAAAAGTTTTGGATAGACGGCGAAACGCTCCAGCTTGCCGGTAAAGACCAAGTCCGCTTCCAGTCAATCATGTGGCAAGCAATGCTCAAGTCTGCAGGACTCCCCGCAACCGACCATGTCGACTATCACGGCTTCATTAATAGTGGTGGACAAAAAATGTCAAAGTCACTCGGTAACGTTATTGCGCCGTTTGACCTCGTAGAGAAATACGGCACCGACGCAACGCGCTATATGCTCTTGCGTCACGTACATCCGTACGACGATACCGACATTACGTGGGAGCGTATGGACGAGTGGTACACGGCGAACCTCGTGAATGGTCTCGGCAATCTTGCCTCACGTATTATGAAAATGGCAGAGACACATGGTGTTGCACCAGCGCTTCCTCAAGTTTCACTTGAGGCGAATGACTTCCTCGACCTTGAAAAAGTATGGCATACCATCAGCATGCTCGATGAAAAAATCGCTACCGAAGAGCCATTTAAAGTCATCAAAGTTGATGCAGAAAAAGGCAAAGCAATCATCGCAGAGCTCGTCATTGCACTTCACAAAGTCGCTCTGTCGCTCCAGGCGGCAACGCCGAAAACCGCAGCGGCAATCCTCAGCGCAATCAACACAAACACAAAACCAGAAAATCTCTTCCCAAGACTTCCTGCGTAACAAAAACTCTCGCATCTGTATGGTGCGAGAGTTTTATTTATCTGCAGTGTTGCAGAACACCACTAGCTCTGCTAGTGGATGAATGCAACCAAAAAATTAGTGCCGCCGGCGGGCGGCGCATGCATGCAGTAAACTCCCCGGTACCGCACGGAGTTGGGCGGGGGATACCCCGCACAACTCCGTGCGGGGAGTTTCATGCCTGTTCGCGCGCTTTTTCTAGTTTTCTCTTAAGACTGAATTGGGTCGCAAAATTCAGCCGTGCTGATGCTTTTCGTGTTTCATCACCTGATTCAGCCGCAGCGGCAAGTTCCTTTGCTGCAGCCTCGTAGAGTGTCTTTGCTTCCAGCTCTATTTGTTTTCGATGCTCAGCCTCAGCAATTGCCTTTTTTCGCTGCTCAAGAGCAACACGAACGCTCTCGGTCGGTTCAAGAGGAGGGAGTTCTTTGACTGGCTCAGCCTTCTTTGAAGGACCAAGTTTGCGAAGAATTTCCTCACGCTCAGCATCGGTATACGGCTTCGAAACTGGCGGCATTGTCTCATGCCACTCTCGTTCCTTGTGTCTCATCTGTCCAGGGCGACCATTGGGTGCTAATTCAAAACTCATACAAAAAGTATACCGTAGTGTCAAAAAATTACCATGTGCATAACTACAAACATTGTGATATATTCAGCAAAACGTATGCACAAGAAATTTGACCATATCGCCATTGAAAAGAAGTGGCAAAAGTCGTGGAAAGACGCGAATTTGTACGCAGTTGGGAAGCGCGATCCGCAGAAAGAGAAACGGTATCTTCTCGTCGAACTTCCGTATCCATCGGGCGATTTGCACATTGGGCACTGGCACGCATTTGGCGTGCCCGACATTCTCGTGCGCCACGAGCGTATGCAGGGCAAACAGGTGCTCTTCCCGCTCGGCTTCGATGCATTTGGTATGCCGGCTGAAAACGCGGCAATCAAGCGCGGACTCGACCCAAAGGAATGGACGTACAAAAACATGGACACGATGCGCGCACAGCTCGACCAAATGGGAAATGCGTTTTCGACCGACATGACCACCAATACTACCGACCCTGAATACTTCAAGTGGACACAGTGGATGTTCGGTGAATTCTTCAAAAAGGGAATCGCCTACCGTGGTGAAGGCGTGGTGAACTGGTGTCCACACGACCATACTATTCTCGCGAATGAACAAGTGCAGAGTGACGATACGTGTGAGCGTTGTGGTACCAAAATCGAAAAGCGCACCATGGCAAGTTGGAAGCTTGCGATTACCAAGTATGCTGACCGTCTTATTGACGACCTCGACACAGTAGAGTGGCCACAGTATATCAAAGAGCTTCAGCGAAATTGGATTGGACGCTCAAAGGGAGCTGAGGTTCCGTTTGCACTCTCAGCAGGTGAAAGAGTGACCGTATTTACCACTCGTCCTGACACGCTCTATGGAGTTTCTTTCCTCGTGCTTGCACCGGAACATCCGCTCCTCACAGCTCTTCCGTGCACAAATAAGAAAGAAGTGCAAAAGTATATTGACGAAGCAACGCAAAAAGACGAAGTTGACCGCCTGAACGCCAATAAAGAAAAAACCGGCGTAAAACTCGAAGGGGTCAACGCAATCCACCCGCTCACAGGTGAAGCAGTGCCAGTATTCGTCGCTGACTACGTTCTCGGCAACTACGGCACCGGCGCCGTCATGGGCGTACCTGCACACGATGAACGTGATAATGCATTTGCGAAGAAATACGCCCTTGCTATTACCCCCGTTATTTCTCCAATAACAGGTGTGCCACAGGAGAACCCTGAACACCGAAAGAGCATTGTAGCGATTGTCTATAATCCACGTACCGACACGTACATGACCATTAATTGGAAAGAGCAGCAGCAAACGCTCTTTATCGGTGGCGGTATCGAAGAAGGCGAAGATATAATTGCTACTGCGATACGCGAAATACAAGAAGAAACGCAATGTACGAACGTAGTGTATAAGGCGCAGACAATGCCGATTCATCATCATTATTTTGCATATGCAAAGAATGTTGCACGAGAAATCGATGCAGTTGGACTTCTCTTTGAACTTGCGGATGATGAAGAGACGTCAACACAGCTTGATGCTGCGGAAGAAGGAAAGTTTGAAGCGGTATGGAAAGATGCAAAAACCATTGAACGCGAAGTTGTGGATGAGCTCCATCGAACCGTCTGGGATATGCTTGTATGCGGTAAGGTACATGCAGGTGCGGGCACTTTGATTAACTCGGGTGAGCATAACGGACTTTCGAGCGAAAATGCGAAAGCGGCAATCGTACAGGCTGCCGGAGGAAAAGAAACAAGCACGTACCGCTTACGCGATTGGTCTATTGGTCGTCAGCGCTATTGGGGTGTGCCGGTACCGATTGTGTATTCTCCAGAAGGAGTCGCGCATGAAGTGCCGCTCGAGCACTTGCCGTGGGAGCTTCCGACAGATGTTGATTTCCGTCCGACAGGTGAAGCACCGCTTGCGAAGTCACAGGAGCTTCGTGACCGCGTGACGAAGATTTTTGGTGAAGGATGGACGCCCGAAGTTGAAACGATGGATACCTTTGTGGACTCATCATGGTACTTCTTGCGCTATTTTGATGCACAAAACGGCGAAGCGCCGTCATCGCTCGCGGCACAAAAAGATTGGATGCCGGTTGACCTCTACATGGGCGGCTCAGAACACACCACACTTCACCTCCTCTACTCACGCTTCTGGCAGAAGGTGCTCTTCGATATGGGGCTCGCGCAAGACAATGAGCCGTATCGTCGTCGTATTAACCGCGGACTCATTCTCGGCCCCGATGGACAAAAGATGAGTAAGTCAAAAGGGAACGTGGTGAACCCTGATGAACATGTGCAGCGTGTGGGTGCTGATACGGTAAAGATGTATCTTGCGTTTATGGGTAACTATGGCGAAGCAGCCAACTACCCGTTTGACCTTGGTGGTATTGCGGGCATTCGCCGCTTTCTCGAGCGAGTCAATGGGCTCCGTGAACATGTACAAGAGGTGGAATCAAAAGACGTTACTCGACTTCTTCACAAAACCATTGCAAAAGTTTCGGAAGACATTCTCGAACTCAAATTCAATACCGCAATTTCTGCGCTCATGATATTTGTGAATGCAGTTGAAAAAGATGGCATATCACCGGAGTCATACGAGACATTCCTTAAACTCATGGCGCCGTTTGCGCCGCATCTTACGGAAGAACTTTGGCATGAGCTCGGTAAAGACAGCTTCATTCATGCTGAGTCATTCCCGAAAGCTGATGCAACGCTCGCAAAAGACGATATGGTCACTATCGGTGTCCAGGTAGAAGGGAAGCGCCGTGGCGATATTACGATTGCGCCGGATGCGACAGAAGAAGAAGCGGTTGCTGCTGCACTCGGAAGTCCCGAAATTGCAAAATATGTGGAAGGCACTCCGAAGAAAGTAATCTACGTCGCCGGAAGAATTCTTAATATTATCCCGTAGGAAGTATCCAGTCTGGATCCTTCCAGGATGACAAAAGTGACGAGTGTCGACATAGTGAGACGAGTAGTTAAATCCATGTTGATTTATGTATTTGTTTATCCAGAACATTACGTCTTGCTTTTGTCATCCAGAAGGGATCCAGACGTTAGAGCGCTATGTTCAAAGACATTCTCAAACCCGCATATCTCATGATTCTCCCCGCACTTCTTATTGCGGGTTTTGGGCTTTCGACACTCTATACCTTTCAGGGCGATAACTCATTCTTTACGAAGCAGGCGGTGGTGCTCGCCATTGCGCTCCTCGTGTGTCTTTTTGCCTCAATTCCCGACTACCGTTTTATGCGCACGGGGCACGCCGTCGTGTGGATATACCTCTCCATGTGCGGACTCCTTGCGCTGACGTTCGTGCTCGGCTACACCGCGCTCGGTGCGCAGATGTCGTTTGACCTCGGCGCCTTTTCGCTGCAGCCGGTTGAATTCGCGCGCATTGCACTCATTCTTGTTCTCGCAAAATACTTTTCCATGCGTCACGAACTCATTGGTGCATTTCGTCATATTTTTATCTCCGCCGTGTATCTCGGTGTTCCGTTTGTCCTCACGCTCCTTCAGCCTGACTTTGGCTCTGCAATGATTCTCGCCGCGGTGTGGTTTGGTATTGTGCTCGTCTCGGGTATCCGCACTCGACACATTGCTTTTGTGGGAAGTCTCGCTGTTGCTGGCGTTACCTACCTGTGGCTTTTTAAGTTTGCGGACTACCAAAAAGAGCGTATTTACAACTTCCTCGACCCGCTCGCCGACATTCAAGGCAGCGGCTACAACGCGTATCAAGCAACTATCGCCGCAGGTTCAGGGCAAATGATGGGCAAAGGAATTGGGTATGGGACCCAGTCCAAGCTCAATTATCTCCCCGAGCATCAAACCGACTTTATCTTCGCGTCGTTTGCCGAGGAGTGGGGGTTTGTTGGTTCAATGGTGTTGTTTGCTTTGTTTGCCTGGATTATCACCTTGCTTATTCGCGCGGCACGAAATGCGCCGACAAACTTTGAGCGCATTTTTGTTATCGGGTTTGCTATTTATCTCGTAGCGCAATTCACGACGCATGTTGGTATGAACATTGGCGTGCTGCCGATTACGGGGCTCCCGCTTCCGTTTATGTCGTTTGGTGGCTCGCATCTCGTGTCGGAATTTCTTGCGCTCGGCATGGTTATTGGTATGACGAAACATCAGCGGCGCGTTGTTGCAGTGGAGCAAAGTGAGATTATCTGATACAGTGTCGGGTATGACAACTTATTCTCCTCGCGTTGAACGCGCTATAAAACTCGCTGCATGGCTGCATCGCGACCAGGTCCGTAAAGGCCGGATTTCCTATCCATACATCACGCACCTTATGTCGCTCGCTATGATGCTTCGCGATTACACTGATGACGAAGACGTGATTATTGCCGCGCTCCTCCATGATGCTCTCGAAGACACGCCGTTCACGGAAGGCGAGCTCGAAACAGAATTTGGCGCACGCATCGCAGACATCGTGCGCGGCGTTTCCGAATGGACAGGCGACCCTGCCGCGAGGCCTCCGTTTGAAGAACGTCGACGCCGCTACATAGCGCAGTTGCACGCTGCGCCCCACGAATCGCTCCTCGTCTCCCTTGCAGACAAAATCCACAACCTTCGCTCGATGGTCGAAGAATACGATGGTCGCCCTGACGAATTTCTTCGCGACTTTGGCACTATCGAGACACGTGTACATTTCTATGAAGAAATTAGTGCGCTCCTCCATGAACGTCTCCAGGACCATCCGCTCCTTGCCTCGCTCGACGATGCGCTCACTGAATTTAAAACACTTGCCGTGCATCCATAATATCAAAACAGCACGCTCCATGAATGGAGCGTGCTGTTTTAGAATGTGTCTGAAGTTAGGTTGTCTTGAGTGTGACGTAAATGTCCTCGAGTGCTTTTACGCCGTCGCCAGCAGAGATGTTGTTCTGATGGTAGCGGACGTTGGTGCAGTCGCCCGCAGCCCAGATACCGGGAACGGATGTCTTCTGTGTCCACGGGTCGATGGTGACATGGCCAATAGGGTCAGTGTCAACAACGCTAATTGCGTAGCCGGTATTCGGCACGACACCGATTTCGACGAAGATACCTTCTGCCGGGAGAGTAATTTCCTCGCCTGATATTTTATCTTTGTAGCTGATGCTCTTGGCGAATTTGTCGCCTTCGACTTTGGTTGGCACTGCGTTGAGAATCGCTTTCATCTTTGGGTTCGCAAGCACCTTTTCAACCGTTACCGGGTCAGCCTTAAACTCGGCGCTGCGGTGGAGCAAGGTAACCGACTTCGCATACGCAAGGAGTTGCGCGGCTGATTCGAAGCCAGCGTTGCCACCGCCGACAACCACGACGTCCATACCAGCGAAGAGCGGGCCGTCGCATGAGGCGCAGTACGTGACGCCTTTGTGTTCGAAGGTGTCTGCGCCAGGAACGTCGAGCTTACGGCGTCCTGAGCCTGTTGCAATGAGGATTGCTTTTGCAGTGATTTTCTCACCGTTTTCAAGCACGACAGTGTGCGTGCCGGCACCTTTTTCAATTGCTGCAACACCGCCGACTTTTACGGAGACGGTATTTTCGGGCATGCTCTTGAGGTGGTTTTCAAGCGCCTTGGCAAGTTCGGCACCAGCAATTGCTGGCGTGCCAATCCAGTTGTAAATAGTCTCCGAGACAACGCTCTGCCCGCCCCATTCTTTGGTAACGAGGAGTGTTTTGAGTTGTTTGCGTGAAGCGTAGACGCCGGCGGAAATTCCCGCAGGGCCGCCACCGAGGATAATGAGGTCGTAAGTTTCCATAATGTGTATCAATACTTTATTTTGTACAGTAATGGCACGAGTATACCCTCCTGCAGGGGAATTGTCTAGTGCTCGTTTTCCACAGGTCGCTTTTTGGGGACGTAGGGTATACTGCTGCTACGGCCGGAATGCAGTGCTCACCTTACCTGACATTCCGAATAATGTGGTTGCGTACTGAAACATACGCACTTTTATTTCCTCACCTCACCTCTATTCATATGTCCTCAATTCAAAAAGGCGGAAGCGCTGTTGATATTAACAAGCGACGCATTATTAACGGCGCAGATGCCGACGTGATGCAGCTCTACCCGATGCGACACACCTTCGCATGGGATGCGTACCTTGCTGGCAACGCGAACCATTGGCTGCCGACAGAAATTTCCATGCAGCTCGATATTGAGCAGTGGAAGTCAAAAACAGCGCTCACCGAAGATGAACGCAAGGCATTTGAAACCGTGCTCGGCTTCTTTACCACGGCCGACTCTATCGCTGCAAACAACGTCGTGATGGGCTTCTATAAGCACACCACGTCGCCAGAATGTCGTATGTATATGCTTCGCCAAGGATACGAAGAGGCAATCCACACCCATGCGTATCAGTACATTGTCGAGTCGCTCGGGATGGACGAATCTCGTATCTTCAACATGTACCGTGAGGTTGAAGCGATTTACAAAAAGGATGACTTCGTGCTCTCGTTCAACGAAGGTATTTTCGACCCCAACTTCAAAACAGGCACCTTCGAGAATGATCAAAAGTTTCTCGAAAACATCGTCGTCTTCTCGCTCATTATGGAAGGTATTTTCTTCTACTCATCGTTTGCGGTGATGTTTGGCTTCCAGCGTCTTGGCAAACTTACGGGTTCTGCTGAGCAGATTCAATACATCATGCGTGACGAATCACAGCACCTCAACTTCGGTATCAATTTGATAAACACGATTAAAAACGAACAGCCAGAGCTCTGGACTCCGGAGTTTCAGCAGCACTGTGTCGACCTTGTGAAGCGTGCGGTTGCCCTTGAATATGAATTCGCGACAACGGTTTTCCCGAAGGGCATCTTCGGTATGAACGCCGACGGCTTCCGCGACTACATTCGCTATATCGCCGACAAGCGCCTTGGCATGATTGGACTTCCCGCACAGTACAATGTAGAAAACCCATTCCCGTGGATGTCCGAAGCTATCGACCTCAACAAGGAAAAGAACTTCTTCGAAACAAGAGTCACCGAGTATAAAGTCGGCGGACAGCTTGAATGGTAGAACAGTAGCTATGAATATTTTTTCAGAGAAGCAAAAAGAAAATGGAGAGTTGACCGTTGCGGGCATGCTACCACCTGCGGAGCGTATTGTGTTTGAAAAACTTGCCGTCGGGCAGGATGCAGCTACGTTCTACCTATCCTCCTACTTTGATTGGCACAGGCTTCTTGCGCTGCAAAATGATGGGCAGTATCGTTTATTGTTTTGGCGGATGCAGCCGAATGCGCACGAGGCAACCGATGTTCGTGTCTATACGGGTTCATACCACGCTATGCGTACGCCGCTTGGCGATGAAGGATTAAAGCTTGCGATAGGACTGCGCGGAGATTCTCTTGGAAGTGACGTTGACGACGAAGAGCTGATTCTGGTACGTAGCGGCGATGCAGAGCTCCTCCTTCGTGCGTCCGAACTGCATGATATTGCGGCAGATATTGCCGCAGAGGGCACCATGGGACGTAGCGAGTACTATTGGTATCGAGTATCGCCCTTTGACCTCTTTGTGCAAGAGCCACACGGCGGTCGTACCGCGATACCGTTTACAGACTTACCGCACGCCGTGCAGGATATGCTCTCGGCAAAGCCGCTGCTTGCAACTATCGTGAGTGTTGATGAACGGCTTACGGATGAAGATACTGTCATGTGCACCCTAGATATTGGTGAAGCAGAGGGGCTGCGCATGAACATGCCGCTCTACTCACCGCAAGGCAGCGGGAAGCACCTTAAAGGTTGGGTTTGGGAAATGACCCCGCACGCGTGTCGAGTTGGCATTGAGTATCACTGTGTCGCACCCCATTGTGTCGACGAGGGCAATGTTGCAACCTTCCCAAGGGTTGGCGATACACTCACCTCGCTCGCTCCTTCTCCTGAATAAAATTTGGGGAGCATGATACAGAAACAAAAAGCGTTACCTTTGTGTCACGCTTTTTGTCTGATTCTTTACTTGGGGTAGAATAGCGGTATGAAAAAATCTGTGCCAGCACATCGGGTTGCCCCGAAAGATTTGAAGGCGGCGCTTGCTGCAGCACCTTCGGCGATGCGTGTGTGGGATACTATTACGCCGCTTGCAAAGAGCGAGTGGATTTGTTGGATTACTTCAGGTGCAAAAGCAGAGACACGAAGCATTCGTATCGAAAAGGGAATCGCAAAGCTCGAGAGTGGCATGCGTCGCCCATGCTGCTGGGCAGGCTGTCCACATCGAGGGGTCGCTTAACTAAAAAACACCAGCATGTACGTTGGTGTTTTTTAGTTTCGTTAGCTTTTACGTTCCTCGACAAGTGCAAAGTCGAGCTGTTTGCCTTCGAGGTCGGCTTTGATGAGTTTGATTTTTACGGGGTCGCCGAGGCGGAATTTCTTGCCAGTGCGCTTGCCACGAATTTCGTACTTGCCGGGGACGTTTTCGAAGAAGTCGTTGCCGAGGGCATTGAGACGAATGAGGCCTTCCGCTTTTGATTCGTTGTCTTGTACGAAGAGTCCAAAGTCGGAAACGCCGGAGACTGAGCCGTTAAACTCTTGTCCGACGCGAGTTGTCATGTATTCAACTTGCTTGTACTTGATAGAGTCGCGTTCGATGCGGACAGCCTTCACTTCGCTTGCAGAGTTTTGCGTTGAAACTTTCTCGTAGTGTTCAATATCCTTTTTGCCGAGCTTCACGCCGTCAATGTGTGCACGGAGGAGGCGATGTACCATGAGGTCGGGGTAGCGGCGAATCGGCGAGGTGAAGTGTGTGTAGAATTTGAACGCGAGGCCGAAGTGGCCGATGTTGCTGGTTGAATAAATGGCTTTTGCCATGGAGCGGAGTGTGGCGATTTTAATCATTGCTTCCTCGGGCTTTCCTTCGATAGACGCAAGGAGCGCATTGATGTCCGTCGCTTTCACCATGCCCTTTTCGTGGTGGAGTTCGTAGCCGAGTGCTTTGAGGAAGGTAGCAAGCTCCTCGATACGTTCAACGTCTGGCGTGTCGTGGATGCGATACACGAAGACTGGTTCGTTGCCAGACTTCTTTGCAAGGTCGTTAATGTGCTTTGCAACCTGGGTGTTCGCAAGAAGCATGAAGTCTTCAATCATCATCATCGATTCGATGCGCGTTTTCACATACACGCGAACGGGACGTTTTTGTTCGTCGAGCTCGAAGCGGACTTCGTCGGTCTCAAAACCGATTGAGCCAGCAGCGAAGCGTGCCTTCCGCATGATGCGTGCAAGCTCGAAGAGCGCCGTGAGGTCTTCTACGTGGTCGCCCTGTTTTGTCTCGAATGCTTCCTGTGCCTCTTCGTAGCTGAAGCGGCGGTCGGAGTGAATGATGGTTTGCCCGTACCACTCGCCTACAATTTCAGCCTTCGGGGTCATTTCAAAGACGGCAGAAAACGCGAGGCGGTCTTCGTTCGGGCGGATTGAACAAAGGTCGTTCGAAAGCACCTCAGGAAGCATCGGGATAACGCGGTCAACCATATAGATAGACGTGCCGCGCTTTACGGCTTCTTTGTCGATGGCGCTGCCGGGCGTTACATAGTGCGACACGTCTGCAATGTGGATGCCGATTTCGTAGTTACCGTTTTCGAGTTTGACAATCGAGAGCGCGTCGTCGAAGTCTTTAGCATCTTTTGGGTCGATGGTGAAGGTGAGGCGATCGCGCATGTCGCGGCGCTTTGGGTCTTTTTCTGCCTGGGCAAAAATTTCCTCTTTGCGCTTGTAAATGTCTTCGGAAGCGGCGGCTACTTCAGGAGGGAAGTCAGATGCGAAACCGCCCGCACGAATGAGTGCTTGCATTTCGGTTTCGTGTTCGCCATTTTTGCCGAGGACGTCGATGATGGCGACTAACGGCTCCGTGTGGGCATCAACCCAGCGTACGAGCTTCACCGCAACTTTCATGCCAACTTGTTCGGGGGTCGCGTTTTCGATAACGGGATGCACGTGCATCATGTTGTTGTCGGCAATGAGTTTGAGTTTGCCTTCGAGGGAGTTCACGACACCGATGTATTCGGTGCGTCCGCGCTCTACGATACGAACGAGGTTTACTTCAGGTGCTTTTCCCGCAACTACAGGACGTCCAGAATGGACAACCTCAACCGTGTCGCCGTCAAGCGCAACGCCGGTCTCGCCGGGCGGAATCACCACGTCTTCTTTACCTTCTCCGAGACGCACAAAGCCAATGTTTTTCTTGCCGCGAATCTGCAGCGTGCCGATATAGGTCTCTTTTGTTTGCATAGCGCTACTGTAGCATAGAAATGGGTTACTTGAAATGCGCGGGCAGTTTTGTATACTGCGAGCATTACCCGTCATAAGTACAATACAATGAAAAAAGAACTAGGTATTATTCCGCTTGGCGACCGTGTGCTGCTGCGACCGTTTTCGGAAGGAGAGCTTTCGAACGCGTCGTCGCTGGGAATTATTCTTCCGCAGGACAGAGAAAAAGCACAGACAGGGCAAGGCGAAGTTATGGCAGTTGGCGCAGGGAAGATGCTTGAAAACGGCGAGAAGGTGGTGGTGCCCGTCAGTGTCGGCGACCGCGTACTCTATAGTAAGTACAGTTACGAAGAAGTCTCCGCGAATGGTGTCGACTACCATATTCTTTCCGCAGACAATCTATTAGCAGTATTTAAATAAGTTGCTCGAACGCCTGGATCCTTCCAGGATGACAAAAGTAACGGACTTTGATTAAGAGCGATGGGTAGTTAAAGCTGGCGTGGATTTAACTCATAATTAATCAAAAACAAAGCCCGTCACTTTTGTCATTCAGAAGGAATCCAGGAGCCTGACACTTTATGTAATTTAAAACATTATGGCAAAACAAATATTGTACGGAACAGAAGCAAAGCAGCGACTCCAGCGCGGTATTGATGCGGTGGCAAACGCAGTGAAGGTGACCATTGGTCCGCGCGGACGCAATGTTATGCTCGATAAAGGGTACGGCGGACCGACGATTACAAACGACGGCGTGTCCATCGCGAAGGATATTACCTTGCGCGACAAGTTCGAAAACATGGGCGCAGAAATGATTAAGGAGGTTGCAAGTAAGGTGAACGACCTTGCTGGCGACGGCACCACGACGGCGACTATTTTGACGCAGGCACTCATTGCCGAAGGTCTCAAAGAAACCTCGTTCGGACGCTCGCCACTCGTGATTCGTCGCGGTATGGAAATCGCGCGCGATGACGTTATTGCTGCGCTCAAAAAAGCAGCGAAACCAATCCGTAATAGTGAAGAGATTGTACAAGTTGCAACCATCTCCGCAGAAAACGCAGCGCTCGGCGCAAAGATTGCGGAGACGATAGAAAAAGTTGGCAAGGACGGCGTCGTTACCGTGCAGGAATCGCAATCATTTGATATCGAAACCGAAATCACGGAAGGTATGCAGTTCGACAAAGGCTACGTGTCGCCGTACATGGTGACAAACCCTGAGCGCATGGAGGCAGAATACAAAGACACGCCAATCCTCATTACCGACCAGAAAATCTCGGCACTCAAAGACATTTTGCCGCTTCTTGAAAAGATTGCGCAGAGTGGACGTAAAGAACTTATTATTATTGCCGAAGACATTGAAGGCGAAGCGCTTACGACGTTTGTGCTTAATAAACTCCGTGGCGGTTTCTCCGTGCTCGGCATCAAAGCGCCGGGGTTTGGAGACCGAAAGAAGGACGTGCTCCATGACCTTGCGATTGTGACTGGTGCGACGGTGGTAAGTGCGGAAGTTGGACTTTCGCTCGAGCAGGTAGAGCTTGCGCACCTCGGACAAGCCTCGCGTGTTGTGTCGACAAAGGACACGACAACCATCGTCGACGGCAAAGGCACGAAGGCGGCAATCAAGGAACGTGTTGCCGCAATTCGCGCACAACTTGCGCAGGCTTCATCGAAGTATGATAAAGAAAAACTTGCAGAACGCCTTGCAAAACTTACGGGTGGCGTTGCGGTGATTCGTGTCGGTGCCGCAACAGAAGCGGAAATGAAATACTTGAAGCTCAAAGTAGAAGATGCGGTTGCAGCGACAAAGGCAGCGATTGATGAGGGTATTGTCTCAGGTGGCGGCACGTCGCTCGCCAAGGCGGCTGCTACCGCACGCAAAGCACTCACAAAGCGTGATGATATTTCTGAAGAAGAGCTCGTCGGCTACCACATTGTGCTTCGCGCGCTCGAAGCACCACTCCGACAGATTGCAGAAAACGCAGGCATGCTCGACGGTGCGGTGGTGCTTCGTGAAGTGCAAAAACTAGGCGGCAATGCTGGCTACAACGCGCAGACCGGCGAAATCGTAGACGACATGATTGCTGCAGGCATCATTGACCCGGTAAAGGTTGAGCGTGCGGGCGTTGAGTACTCAGTCTCCGCCGCAGGTATTTTCCTCACCACCGAATGCGTGATAGCGGACGAGCCGGAAGAGAAACAAGAACAAGGAAACGCTGGTATGGGCGGCATGTACTAAAGGTTCGATCTGCTCAAAAATAGGAAACAGAATGGCTGAGTGAATAATATCCGACCGTGCGTAAAAGAATATCGCCGAGGTGGCGATATTCTTTTACGCAGATCAGACATTAAAAAAGCGAGCGCGGGGCTCGCTTTTGTTTTGCGTTGCGGAGTACGCTTCGTCAGTGACAGACGACAGCTTCGCATTTCGCCGCTTCGTGTTCTGCCTCGGCGATCCTCTCAAGCGTGGTGTAATCGCGCTTCATTTTGATGCCGGCGCAAACAAGCGTCGAGAGTGCACTCTCCATGCTCACACAAGGGACGGACACAAATGCCTTGTTGTTTTTCCGGTCAACATGCGCGGACGCATGGTGGCGACGAGAAAGGGTATCGAGCGCTCTTGCATGAAGGTTTTTTCCTTCGAGGATCACCACAAGGCGCGCATCGGGAGCGTGCCGCTCGCGAGGCGACAGGGGAATCAGTGCAATACCAGTTGTCGGGACGGTCATTCGCGTATCTCCAAAATAAAAGAGCAACCTCACATGAGGCTCATCTACAGTATCACGAAGAATTCCGGCGTCAAGTAAGTTCTTGCGTAACGGTACGCTCTATGGTATATATGTCAGCAACAGGCCAAAGACAGATGGTCCTATCTCGCACGAGTAGGGTAATTGCTTCGCGCATCCATCCGAGGTTGTATCTCGTATTGTATTCTTACAAACAGGTACGCTCCTCTAATGGCGCGTGCCTGTTATTTATTACTAACAATCCAGTATGGCAATTACCAAATCAAAAAAGGAAGCCATTGTTGGAAAGTTTGGTGACGTTGCGAAAGAGGCACAGTCAATCGTATTTGTAAACTTCAACGGCCTCACGGTAGGTGAAGTGACAAAAATGCGTGCTGACCTCCGCGCAAAGGGTGTGGGCTACTTCGTTTCGAAGAAGACTCTCATCGAGCGTTCGCTTACGCCTGCATACGAAGGAACCATGCCATCACTCGATGGTCAGGTAGCCGTCGCATGGAGCGCAGACCCGCTCGCTTCCGCACAGGAAGTCCTCGCGTTCACGAAGGAGTTTAAAGATAAGCTCTCAATCCTCGGCGGCGTTTTTGAAGGAAACTTCAAGAACAAGGCAGAGATGAGTGAGATTGCATCTATCCCACCACTCCAGACACTTCGTGGTATGTTCGTCAACGTTATCAACTCTCCAATTCAGGGGCTTGCTATTGCACTCGATGCGATCGCGAAAAAGAAAGAGACTGCATAGTCCTTTCGCCATTAATCAATTCATATATTTATGTCAGAAGTAGAAAACACAGCAGCTGCAACAGAATTTGTTGTTCCTGCAGAGTTCAAGGACATCGTTGAGAAAATCGAAACGATGTCAGTACTCGACCTCCACAAGCTCGTGAAGGTATTCGAAGAAAAGTTCGGTGTATCAGCAGCAGCAACTGCAGTTGTTGCAGGTCCTGCAGCAGGTGCAGCTGAAGAGCAGTCAGAATTCGCGGTAGAACTTACCGACGCTGGCGCAACAAAGATTGCCGTTATTAAGGCAGTTAAGGAAGCTCTCGCACTTGGCCTCAAGGAAGCTAAGGACCTCGTTGACGCAGCACCGTCTGTTGTTAAGGAAGGTATGAAGAAGGCTGATGCTGAAGTGCTTAAGGCAGCTCTCGAAGCAGCAGGCGCTAAGGTCACCCTTAAATAATTCACTCGGATTCTTCCAAAATGAGCGAATTTGCATTGGCTTCACAGATGTTTCGTCCTCACCGTACTTGGGTACGGCTCCGGCGAAAATCTGCTCCAGCCAACGCAACTTCATCTCATTTAGAAAGAATCCGCATTGCTCAAAATTGAGTAGAGAAAAATCGCAGCACCTCGGTGGTGCGATTTTTTTGTTTTCATGAATTATTCTCCTACCTTTAAAGAAATCCGCAAACCTCATGATGTGGTCACCCTCGGAATGTTGAAAGTAAACGAAGCGTGAGCGGAGTATTACTTTCACATATCCGGGGAGTAAGGTGACGAGCAATGTTCTTAAGCCTGGATCCCCGGGTTCTTAGAAAATATACTACGCTATCGCTCTGTTATTTTCTTAAGCCCCGAGGATGACAATCGGGGGTACTCACTAATAACTAACTTGTGCTATACTCGTGCCATGTTTCTTTCAGACACTGTGGTGGTAGATATTGTGCCGGCGATTATTCCGACAAGTAGCGAAGACCTTCAAGGCAAACTTTCGTGTGCGAGTGCATTTGCAAGCGACGTACAGATCGACATTGTCGACGGCGTCTATGCAAAGCCGGCTTCGTGGCCGTTTGCAGAGAACTCACTCGGAGAACTCGCAGGCTTTCAGCGCCCAGCACTCAATGTCGAGCTTGATCTCATGATCAAAAACCCGCTCGAGCATCTCGATGCGCTCATGGCATTAAAGCCGACGCGCGTGGTGGTACACATTGAGTCAATCGACGACCTCGATGCCATTATCGCGCACAGCAAGACGCACGACTACATCCTCGGCATCGGCGTCAGTCTCGATACGCCCATTAAGTACATCGAAACGCTCGATGCCTCAGACATTGGCTATTTCCAAATTATGGGCATTGCAACGATTGGCTCACAAGGGCAGCCATTCGATGAGCGTGTGCTCACCAAAATTCGCGAAGTGCAAGGATGCTGCGCGGAACACCCCGTCTCCATAGATGGTGCCGTGAACAAAGAAACATTGCCGCGACTCTACACCGCGGGCGCATCACGCTTTGTGGTCGGCTCAGCTATCTGGAATGCCGAGAATCCAGCCGCTGCGTACGAAGCGCTCAAGACTATCACCATATAAACACCACTTCCGCAAGACACGCGAAGTGGTGTTTTGTCATATACTTGCATGCGTATGCATAAAGAAGAAAAACAGAAATGGTATAAGAATAAGGACCTCACCACAGGTCTTATCTGGTTGGGTCTAGGGCTTATTCTTACAGTTGGGACATTCGTATCGGCTGAATCGGGCGGTCGTTTTGTTATCGCAATAGGTCCACTTATATACGGCGTTTACCGTTTGTCCAAAGCAAATACTTCATTCGGTATCCGTGCCTTCCATGCGTTTGTCGTCGTCGCCCTTATCGGCACGCTTGGCTATTTCACGTACGGCGCCATTACCGGCACAAATTCGTACGCGTTTAAACGAGGGCTCGATATAGCCGGTGGTACCCAGCTTACCTACGTCGCGAATACCGACGGAGTCGACCCTGCAGAAGCAAAAGAACTTATGGATGTCTTGCGCGACGTTATCGAAAAGCGCATCAACGTCTTCGGTGTTTCTGAACCGCTCGTGTACACCGAAACAGGGAGTAAGCTGTCTGACGGCCCGGCATATCGACTTGTTGTCGAGCTTCCCGGCGTGACGAATATTGACGACGCCGTTGCACAAATCGGCGCAACACCGCACCTTGAATTCAAACTCGTCTCACAAGACAAGGATGTTCTCGCTGCACAGCAAAAATTTAACGAAGGGAAGTACACGGAGCTTACCGAGGAAGAATTTGCCATGCTCGACAAAGTGTTTGCCGTCACGGGACTTACGGGGCGCTATGTCACGAGTGCGCAGGTTGCCTTCAGCCAAGGGCAAGGCGGACTCAGCGAGCCTGTCGTTAACCTTACCTTCAACGACGAAGGCTCGAAACTTTTTGCAGACATCACGGGCGCACACGTCGGTGAACAGCTCGCTATTTTCCTTGACGGGCAGCTTCTTTCCGCGCCGACCATTAACGAACAAATCGCCGGTGGCACCGCAGTAGTTTCGGGCAACTTTACGCTCCAGGGCGCAAAGGATCTCGCCAATAGCCTTGCCTTTGGTTCACTTCCGATTGCTATCGAACTTGCGTCAACCCAGATTATCGATGCGACACTTGGCGCGGCAGTTATCAATGACGGCGTACGGGCAGGGCTCATTGGCTTCGGTCTCATCGCGCTTCTTCTGGTGCTCTGGTATCGCGCAACGGGTATTGTGTCGGTTGCGGCACTCGCGGCATACGTTGCCATTATGCTTGCACTTACTTTGACGATTCCGGTCACGCTCACCGCAGCAGGTATTGCTGGTCTCGTGCTCTCTATTGGTATCGCTATTGATGCGAACGTACTTATCTTTGAACGCTTCAAAGAAGAATTCCGTGCGGGTGCCTCGGTGCATGACGCGCTCCAGGTCTCCTTCACGCGCGCATGGCCGGCAATCCGCGACGGCAACGTCACGACACTCTTCGCTGCGGTGGTGCTCTACTGGTTCGGTACTTCGTTTGTGCAGGGCTTCGCCTTCATGCTTATTCTCGGGACGCTCGTGTCCATAGTTTCTGCAATGCTTATCACCCGCGCGTTCGCACGACTCTTGCCAGACATTCACGTGCATGACAAGACGTTTATCAGTAAGCTCCTTAATATCGGCGCATAATTTCTTTGTCTATGATTTCTCGTTTTCTCAAACACTATCTCATCGCGTTTGTCGCAATCATGATTGTCTCTGTCGGCATTCTTGTCGCCTACACTCCTCGCATTGGACTCGAATTTACGGGCGGTGCGCTTACGGAAGTGCGCTACGAAGTGGCACCAAGCCTTGAGGCACTCTACGCATTGCTTGATACACTGCCGCTTGCAAAGCCACTCGAAAGCTACGCGCTTCGCGAAACAACGTTTAACGACGGCAAGGCGGGTATTATGCTCCGCACCCGCGAACTCGTCGAAGCAGAACGTATCGCCATTCATGGCGCGCTCGTCGCCTCTGACGCATCATCAACCGTAACACGCTACACCGCCGTCGGCTCGGTGGTGGGTCAGGAACTTATCGACAAAGCATGGTGGGCAATCGCGGCGATTATTCTCTCGATTGTGCTCTATGTCGCGTTCGCATTCCGCGGCACGCCGGGGAACTTCAAGAGCAGTCTCTTTGGTATCGTTACCGTGGCAGTGCTCGTGCATGACCTTGTGGTTCCGAGCGCAGCGCTTGCTATCCTTGGGCAAACTGCCGGCGCAGAAATCGACACGCTCTTTGTGATTGCGCTCCTCGCCATTCTCGGCTACTCCGTCAATGACACGGTTGTTATCTTTGACCGTGTTCGCGAAGAGCTCCAGCGCGATGCACAGAAGAAAGTAGCGCGCACTCTTGCAGAAATTGTGGATACCGCAACCAAGCTCACGCTCGGACGTTCACTCAACACCTCAATGACGGTTGTCTTCGTGCTTGCAGCACTCTACGTGTTCGGTGCGCCGGTCACGGCAACCTTCTCGCTCATCATGCTTATCGGTGTCCTCGCGGGAACGTACTCGTCGATCTTTATCGCCACGCCACTTCTTATTGCGCTCGCACCAAAATTCATGCGTCCACAAGAAGATGACGCAGCGCCTACGCCGAGCGTATGATAATCGGCATTACCGGTTCATTCGGCGCAGGGAAGGGCGAGGTGGTTGAATACCTCAAAGCTGCCCACGGATTTTCGCACCACTCAGCAAGCGGATTTATTACCGAAGAAGTTGTGCGGCGAGAGCTGCCGCTTAATCGTGACAGCATGACGCTTGTTGCGAATGAGCTTCGTGCGCAGCATGGCGCAAGCTATGTTGTCGACAGTCTCTATGCGCGTGCGCAGGCAGCAGGCGGTAACGTCGTCATCGAAAGTCTTCGTGCGCCTGCCGAAGTTGCCCGCATTCGCGAACTCGGCGGCTTCGTTATCGGTGTCGACGCTCCCGCGCAGCTTCGCTATGACCGCGCCGTGAAGCGCGGCAGTGAAAAAGACGCTGTTACCTTCGAGTACTTCCTCGCGCAAGAGAGGCGTGAGCAAAATCCGGGCGACCCCACCAAACAAAACATCTTCGAAGCACTCAAGCTTTCCGACATTGTCATCCAAAACGACGACACTCTCGAAACCCTCGCAGAAAGAATCGAAGCAGCACTACCCTAGCGGTGGTGTTTTTGTTTCTCTAGAAGAGACGCGGTGGAGTTTTTTATAATCTGTGCTAGACTCGAATTGGAGCCAGCAACCCTTACAAGGAAGCTGGACGTCCGACGTCTCGTTCTTTCAACCCACTCAGGAGATTCGCATGGAGAAAACCATGGACAACCGCCGTCCGATCCACGACCGCAAGCCGCGGATCATCACCGCCGCCATCTGATCGCACCGCTTGGTCAAAGGCAGCATCGTTCCATTCGTGCACTACGAGTGGTCTCACAACGCGTCCGAAAGGATACCGCAATGTCCGAAATGGCTCTCGCCTGAATCGCCGCGCCCCAATCTCCCGCCTCCTCAAGAGGAGGCGCCCCCCCAACCAACACCCATCGGGTGGGCCGCACGACCGTGCGGCTTTTTACGTGTCTCCACACTTTGTATTTTCTGCATCCTGTCGCATAATAGGCGCATGTCAAAACCATACATGTTCACGGCGCTCATTGCACTTATGTTCGTGCTTATTGTGAGTATCGTCCTCCGCTACACCGGCGCAGCTGACGTGTCAACATCCGCAGAAATTGAGAATACCGCACCAACCGTCGATACCATCCGCTTCTCGACAAGCGCATACGGCGCCGACGACCTCTCGACAAGCGGTATTCTCCCGAACATCGGCGCAGACCGCACCATTCACATCAACGGTCAAATCACCGACCTCAACGGAGAGAGCGACATCGCCTCGTCAACTCTTTCCCTGATGTTCTATCACAGCGCCGCCACAGCAGGCTGTACCGAGGACAAAAACGACTGCTACTTCGTCGCGACCTGTGATGCGAATTACACGAGCGGCGACGACACACAAATAGCATACGACTGTCCTGTCTCGCTCGCCTACTGGGTGGATGCGACTGACAGTGCATCAATCTACGAACCAAACACTTGGCTCGCGGATGTCTTCGTTGAGGATGTGGCAGGTTTGGCGAATACCAATACCGCAACCATCGAAGTGAACTCACTTCTTGCGCTCAACCTTCCTGATGGCATCGACTACGGTACCCGCGCGCTCGGCGAGCAGTCATCAAGTACCACGAACGTCGAAACTGTCCTCACGCAGCGCGGCAACACCAAGGCAGACGTCGAAGTTCTCGGCACCACCATGAGCTGTTCCGCACTCGGTACACTACCTATCGACGCACAAGCCTGGTCACTCACCGATACTGACTACGCATCAGGAACAACTCTCACTGGTTCTTTTGTGCCGACACTCCGCAACATCAATCTCCGCACCGACGACGCAAACGAACTCACCGCAAGCCTCTACTGGAACATCGCGATTCCTGCATCAGGCGTGAAGGGAACATGTACAGGTTCGAATACCATCGTGATTGTGGCGCAGCCGATCGAACAGGCGCTTCTTCTTGACGGTCGTCTTCAGAATGTGCACTACACAACAGGCACTCGTTCAGGCTTTACCGGCAGCACCGGAAACTTCATTATTGAAGCAGGAGAAACCTACACGTTCTCAATTGGTGGCGTCACGATTGGTACTATTTCCTATGACAGTATCCCGACCGACCGCTTTGTATTTCTTCAAGACTTGCTCGGGCTCGCGCGCACCAATACAACAGACACAGGACTCGTGAAGCGCGCGCAGTTTATTCAGTCGCTCGCTACAGAAACGAACCTCACGGGAGCTACGGTACTCACCATCCCTACAACGGCACATACACGACTCGGGGAACCTATTGACTTTAGCTCCGTCAGCGATGCTACTCTTCAAGCTAAGATTGACATTGTCCACAGTGGCAGAACACTGCGCACAGCCACGCAGGCACAAGAGCACATGAACGACACCCTTACCTATGAAGGAGTCGCAAGTAGCTACACGGTTACTGCGGTACAGGGCGCAAACACGACGATCTCACCAGCAAGTAGAACCGTCGCAAGCGGCAATACGACAAGCTTCACCGTTTCCGCAAACTCGGGCTACACGCTCTCGGTTTCTGGCTGTGGCGGCACACTCTCAGGCGCAACCTACACAACAGGAGCTATTACTGCAAATTGTACGGTAACAACAAGCGCAACAGCGCAAGAGGGCACCATCACCCAGTATGGCACCGTTGCCTACGCGGGTGGTCCGTATGACCAGCTCGGCACCACCAGAAACCAAGGCGGTTATTACCGAACGGTAACCATCGGTACGCAAACTTGGTTTAAGGAAAACTTGAACCTCGGCACGATGATTACTGGCACCACAAACCAAACCAACAACAGCACTCTCGAAAAATATTGCTATAGCAATAGCACCACACGATGTGCGAATGATGGCGCGCTCTATCAGTGGAATGAAGCGATGCAATACAGCACAACCGAAGGCGCACAGGGTATTTGCCCGAACGGTTGGCATATTCCTACCGACGCAGAGTGGAAGACACTCGAAATCTTCCTTGGTATGACGCAGGCGCAAGCAGATGCGACAGGCAACCGAGGTACTGACCAAGGTACGAAACTCAAAGTTTCTGGCAGCTCAGGCTTCGACGCCGTTCTTGCAGGCTATCGTGATGGCGCTGGCGCGTTTAACCATCAAGCTGCAGGAACACTCATCTGGTCGTCGACAATCTCTGGCGCCAACGCCTGGAGACGAAGTGTCTACACGGGTAATACCACCGTTATTCGCTACACCGACAGTCAGCAGAACGGCTTCTCCGTCCGTTGTCTCCAAGACTAATCATCCCAAAACATCACCGAAAGCGGTGGTGTTTTTTGTGGAAGGGGAGTACAGCTGCATCCCCTTTGACTTTTCAAAAAGGGAGGAGTACACTTTGCGCTTCGTCAGAGTAACAATATCACCATGATTGAAAGCATTCTTGCCCTTATCCTCATGTTTCTCGTTGCATCGGGAACAGGAGTCCTCGCCGAGCGCATTCGCGTTCCGTATACGGTTCTTCTCGTGCCGGTCGGCGTGCTTTTGCTTCTTGCCTCGCAGATTCCCGCACTGCAGTTTATCGGCTCAATCAAGCTCACGCCGGAGCTTCTCTTTTACGCATTCCTTCCGGTGCTTATTTTTGAGTCCGCGTATAACATCAACTGGAAGCAACTCATTCGCAACAAATGGTCAATCACACTCCTCTCGGTCGTGTCGCTCATTGTCTCGACTGCGCTTATTGCCGTTGCCTTTAAGTTTGGCCTCGAGCTCATCGGTTGGCACATTCCGTGGCAAGTCGTCATCCTCTTCGGCGCGCTTATCTCCGCAACCGACCCAGTGGCCGTACTTGCACTCTTCAAGGAGTACGGTGCGCCAAAGCGCCTCTCGCTCATTTTTGAAGGCGAATCACTCTTTAACGACGGTACCGCACTCGCGCTCTACCTCGTCCTCATCGCCGCATTTACGACAACGCACGAAGTATCGCTCCCGGCAATGATTGGAAACGGAAGCCTCCTCTTCGTCTCGATGGTTGTGCTTGGTGGTGCGCTCGGTGCACTCTTCGGGTTTATCTTCGCAAAGCTCATCGAAAAAATCCGTGACGATTCTTCACTTGAACTCACACTCGCCTTGGTGATGGCGCACGCTACCTTCATTAGTGCCGAACTCATTTCTCACTGGATGATGCATACCATGCACTGGTCAATCGGTATCTCTCCCGTCATTGCAACAACGTTTGGTGCAATCACCATGGGGAACTGGGGCCGCTACAAACTTTCGTCACAGGTGCATGAGTTCGTCGAACACACCCTCGGCTACCTCGGCTTCCTCATCAACTCAATCATCTTCATCCTCATCGGGTTCGTCTTTGTGGATATTATGCACGAGGTTGATATGGCGACACTTCTCGTACCGGGACTTATCGCAATTGCCGTAGTTGTGGTTGCACGCGCACTCTCGGTCTATCCGCTCATACAACTCTTTAACAAGACAAAGCTCGAGGAGCATATCCCGCTCCAGTGGCAGCACCTCCTCTCGTGGGGCTCGCTCCGTGGCGCGATCGCGATTGCTATCATGCTTTCTATCCCGAAGGACTGGGTGCCTGCGGGCTGGGAGTATAGCTTCACGCCACAGGCATTTATCGCCGGCGTCACCATCATTTGTATCTACTTCACGCTCTTTATCAAAGCAACAACCATCGGCACTATTCTTGAGCGGTTCCAGCTCACGAAGATGACGGCAATTGAATATGCAGGGTATCTCCTCGCGCGTATGCGTATTGCCGACAAGGCGCTCTCAGAATCTGACCGCTTTGTGCGCCGCGGCTACATCGACGACACCATTGCGTCGCATGCACGCAAAGGCTATGAGCGATGGAAAACACGAGCGATTGCACACATGCAAACCGTGTGCGCAGAATATCCAAAGACGCCAACGCTCGCGCTGCATCTGCATGTTGCCGGTACGGAATCAAAGATTCTGCATCGCCTCTACCACTATCGCGAAGTGAACGAGCTTGTGTATCGTCGTCTTATTGGCGAAGTGGAAGAGCGTATTCTCGACCTCGAAGAATCCATTGTTCCTGAAATCACGACGAGTTGCGAACCTGTCTTTACGTGGTTCGACAAGGTAGAGTCGCGCATGAGTCGTCTCGACGAGCTCCGCAATCACTACCTCTTCGCCCGCGCACGCATCATCGCATCCGACAAGGTTATCATGGCGCTTGAGAACGCACTGCAGGAAAATACGCTCTTTGCCGAGGCGGATGTGCAAGCACTCCGTGCCGTGTATGAAGCGCGACTTGCCGAGGCTCGGGCACACATGCACTCTCTCGCAGAAAGTGCGCCAGCACTCGTAGACGGGCTTCGTCTCGAACATCTCGAAGACGGACTCCTCAAAGCAAAAGAACGCGAACTCGAAGAAATCATCGCCGAAGGCGCCGTCGCGCCAAAGGCCGCACTAAAACTCCAAGAACGCATCGCCATCCACCGCGCCCACCGCGAGGGATAAAAAACTATACGTCTCGTTTTCGAGTGAGACACAGAAAAATCCCCTCCATTAATGGAGGGGATTTTTCTGAGACCGCGAAGAAAGATTGACAAAAAGGATATACTGTATCCGAACCACCCATCCACAGAAAACTTTATCTTT
This sequence comes from Candidatus Kaiserbacteria bacterium RIFCSPLOWO2_12_FULL_50_10, assembly GCA_001783515.1. GTDB lineage: Bacteria > Patescibacteriota > Minisyncoccia > Phycocordibacterales > UBA918 > HO2-49-34. The sequence continues at coordinate 36,892 of MFMN01000004.1, forward strand.
TCTTTAACTCGAATAAGTATAATGATGACATTACAAAAAACAACTAAGAACATGTTACTTACAACCAAAAGAAAAGCAATTATACATACGATGCTCGTAGCAGCCCTTCTGCTCAGTGTCCCCTCGGTCACAAGCGCCGGCGCAAAACCTATAAATGACGGAAAAGAAAAAGTTTTCAAAATGAAGACTCTCGAAGGGGAAGAGCTACGTGTGTTCAATGAGAAAAAACGCAAAAAAAGAGAAAAACTCCACCTGCGCTGGGAGCAGCAAGCAGCGGAGATGGAGCTACAGCTTAGTGAGATGCGCGCGCATAGCGCGGTATCAACTCCAGAGTCGATTATTCGGCGCGAAGAAGTTAAAAATAATCCTTAATGTTTATGAATATTTTTTTCCGCGTGTTCTTATATGTCTGCATACTAACGGCAGCAGGCGTTGCGCCACTTGCATACGCTGACACCTACGTAAATAGTCCAGTTGTTGAAGATACTTTATGGCCTCTTGAATTTAGCCCCTATATTGTTGATGACGTGACTATCGTACAAGGTGCAACACTCACTATTGAACCGGGGGTTATTGTAAAAGTTGCAAAAGGGAAGATAGCATTTGATATCGAGGGCGAACTCGTTGCAGGATCTTCCACAGAACCGGGACGTGTTGTTATCACCTCGATCAATGACAATACGTTTGGCGGCACCGCTGCGGGAAGTACAGGAGCGCCAAAGGCTGAAGACTGGCTCCGTATTGTGGTGAATCAGGGTGCTTCTGCGCAGTTTTACAATACGGACATAAAGTACGGTGCAGGCAAGCTAGCATACGTGAACACACTTATCTATAACGACGGAGGTTCTGTTGCCGTGAGAAACAGCACACTTGCTTTTGCACCTTCTGGCATTATTGTGCAATATGGGACTACTTCATCGCTTGTCCTTGAAGACAGTATAGTAAGCTCTGGTCCCTCGTTTGGGTACAATCCTGTTCATGTGGGCGGAGGAAGCGCTGTTGTTCGAAGGAATACTATTACTGCAAACGAGGGGGTCGGGTTTTGGGGTAGCTCACTTACATTTGGAGACAATACCTTCTCGGTAAAGTATCACGATCAGGGGAATGCGCTCTATCATTTTTCATCAACACCTCTCATAAACGAAGGAGGAAACAGCGGGGAAGGGTCAATCCATATTAACTATGGAAAGGGCTGGCAGAACGACTGGTCTCTTCCGCAGGACGGTCTCTCGTATCATTTTGGTGCAGATATGGTTGTGCCGAGTGGTGTACATGCATCCATTGCGAGCGGAGTACGTGCAAGAGTAGGCAATAGCATTGTGGTTGCAGGAGAATTGCAGCTTGGTACTCAAGGTGCCTCTGAGGAAGTCCTTTTGACCTCAATGTATGATGATGCTGGCATGGGCCGAGAATTTTCAAGCAAAGAACCTGCACGAGGGAACTGGCGGGGTATTTCGGTTAGCCCCGGAGGAACACTCAGCGCCTATGCAAGCACCATTAAGTATGCGGGGAAGGATAAGGATCAGAATATTATAGATGAATGTGAGTATCTTCTCGTTGAATTGGGTGTGACTGATTCACAGTGTGAGGACGAGTATTGGTGGAAAGCGGCAATTCGCAATGATGGCGGCATGGTATTTCTCGATGATGTTACCGTTGCAGAGAGTGTCACCAACGGGATTCGAACGGAATCAGGGGTGACCGCAATCACGTACAGCACCTCAACGGATAATACACTCTCGGGTGTCTTGACAAATGGTGGAGACACAAACGTTGCTTACTCGTCGCTTGTGAATAACGGTCGGTATGCCATAGAAAACACCGACGAAACATCCGCGCTCGTAGCGACAGATAACTGGTATGGTGACAGCAGTGGACCATATGAACCTTCCGCGAACCCCTCAGGAACGGGTGCTGAAGTAAGTCAAAACGTGAGTTACAACCCTTGGCTGAGCGAGCCTGCTCCGTATGGTTACACATCGGGAGGTGGAGGAGGTTCATCAGGCGAAGACTCTGAGATGATTACTCTGGAGGAAGACACCACTTGGTCTCTCGCAGAAAGCCCGTATGTACTCAGCAGCGATGTGCTTATTGCCGAAGGCGCAACACTCACCATTGAGCCCGGTGTTGTTGTTAAGAGTGCTCGGAAGCAGGACGGGTCGCTCAGCGGTTTGTATGTATACGGAACACTTCAAGCTATCGGCTCTGAGCAAGATAAAATCTACTTTACTTCAGCACAGGACGACCTCGGAGGCGATTCAAATGATGACGGAGCAGAATCATCTCCAAGTGCTGGAGACTGGCTTGGTATTGAGCTGTATGAAAATGGGGTGGCGCAGCTTGCGTATACGCACGTACAGTATGCAGGCGTAGGAATTTCTCTGTATGCAAGCACCACAAGCACCATTGCAAGCAGCACCTTTCGAGCAAATGAATCCAGCGGACTTGAGCACTATGAGGGTGTCACGAATATCTCACATTCAAATTTCCTCGACAATGGAACATTCGGCATACATGCCAGTGGACAAGGTGTCGTAAATGTGACAGGCAGCACCTTCGCAAACAACACCAACGGAACGCTTGATATTGATACGTTAAGCGCTGTGCAAGTGAATGAATCAGGAAATATCGGTCTAAACGTGCCAACATTCGTGACTGAGTACACCATTGCAACAAGCACTGTATGGACCGCAGCACATAGCCCTTATGTGCTCACAGAAAGTCTTACAATTAACCAAAATGCTACACTTACCATAGAACCAGGCGTAATCGTTAAAAATGGACTTGATCACACTATTGACATCTATGGCACACTGAACGCGGTTGGCACATCAGATAACAAAATCTATTTCACATCGCTAGAAGATGATATTGGTGGAGATACAAATAACGACAGCAATCAAACACTGCCTGCGCCAGGACAGTGGGGTGGCATTACAGTGAATTATTCTGGAATATTAAGAATAATTGATGCTGAGGTCAGCTATGCCGATGTTGGTATTGCTCAACACGGTAGTTCTACTATTTCAGACAATATCATTAGATCAGCATCTAATATGGGTATTATCCATGAATCTGGGACAACAACTATATCTGGCACGAGTATAGTCGGAGAGAGTGTGAGTGACATGGTTGCTTTGGGGGAAGGAGAGATTCGTATTAATTCCGATTTCTATAATAATGGTGAGTTTGGTTTTTCAACATCTATAAGTAATATAAATACTGACCTTAAGGCATACTTAGTTGATGATAGTGATGTAATTTTGGCAGAAATTCTAGGAGGTGTAGTTACAAATGATATGGTTCTCCCAAAGATTAATGTGCCATATCTTATTGATAGCCTTACAATTCAGGAGGGCAGTAAGCTTACAGTTCAACCTGGAACGGTCATTAAGGCGTTGCCATCTAATATAAACGGGGCGTACACGTTGTTTGTTAATGGCGTATTAAGTGCAGTGGGTACCGAGCAGAATAAAATTTACTTCACCTCGTTTGAGGACGATGTTGGCGGTGATACAAATAACGATGGGAATGCAACAACTCCAGTAGAGAATCAATGGAAAGGGATTCGGATGTATGAGGATGCATCATCTGCAGTTCTCAACCACGCTGTGGTGCGTCACGCCTTGGTTGCATTATACATGGCGGACAATCCAGGAGTGCTCACTGTTCGAAACAGTACCTTCGAATCAAACCTTTGGGGAATGCTAGGTATTCAAGATGATGGTGATGCCACCATTAGAAATTCAAATGTTGTTAACGATAATGCTCTCTATGGAGTGAACCTATATAATAACGCATCATCCACTGTTGATGCTCGCAGTAACTGGTGGGGAAGCGCTTCAGGACCATACCATGCTACACTAAATCCTGACGGAACAGGAAATGTTGTCACGGGTAACGTTATCTTCACTCCCTGGCTTACTGCTCCTGCAACAGGGGATTATGTCTCAGAATCACCGGCAACGACAACACCTCCAGTAGCAACAACAACCGCGACAACCACGCCAACCTGTACTGAAAACTGCTACTCAAATGTCCTGTTCCTTCCGGGGATTATGGGGAGTGACTTGTACAAGAGTGACGGCACTCAGTGCTGGGTGCAAGACATGAATCATATCGGCGACACAGACTACGATTGTGTACGTATGCTTGATGCAAATACCCCGAATACAGCAGGAGTAGTTACCCGCGGTGTTGCAGAATATGCCTCAAATAAACCATATGAGGAGATCGAAGCCAGCATGGCAGCGTGGCAAACTGAACTCGGCATAACAGCAACAACTACACCGTACGACTGGCGATATGACTTTAACCATATAGTGCGTTCAGGAACTCTGACAGCAAACGGTATTGACTACAACACAGAGATTGCCAACGGAACACCTGGATACATAGAGGCGCAGCTCCGTAGTCTTGCCTCATCGTCAAAAACAGGAAAAGTTACCGTCGTTGCCCATTCAATGGGTGGACTTGTTGCAAAAGAACTTATGGATAAAATAGGTTCTGCAGACACAGCAAATCTTGTTGATCAAGTAATCCTGGTCGCAACACCACAACTCGGAACACCGAAAGCGGCGGGTGCACTGCTGCATGGTGCAGGCATGGCGCTCGGACCTGACTATTGGACAATCCTCACCGAAGCACAGGCACGTGGACTTTCGAAAGATATGCAAGGCAGTTATAATCTGCTTCCAAGTAATGAATACTTCGCAAGTGTTTCTGACCCAGTGCTTATTATGAGTACGACTACAAACAGATATATGTGGACGCCGGGTGGCGACTACATAGGAGCAACAACCCTTTCTGGAGACAGTACACTGGCAAATAGGTATGGTGCGACAGTTACAAGTGTGTCTGCACAGTCTGGCTTTATGACTGACAGTTCACGCGAAGCCCCAACGTTTAGTAATGTTGCTATTCCTGAAATAGCAAACAGTACGTATACGTCTCGTGCAAACACTGTGCATAATTCACTTGATGCGTGGACGCCACCTGCAGGGGTGAAGCTTATTGCCGTTGCAGGCTGGGGACTTGAGACCTTTCACCAGTTTACCTATGCACGAAATGTTGAAGAATCTTGTGATGGCGGTATATGCACCACGACTCGTGAATACCTTACGGTATCGCCAGATACCACTATTGATGGTGATGCGACAGTGGTGGTGCCAAGTGCTTTGTATTCTAGTGGGAGTTCGAATGTTGAGAGGTTTTGGTTGGATTTAAATGTTCCTCTGAAGGAGCATTCAGATATATTAGCCGCTGATTCACTCCGAACACTCATAAAAAACAAACTCACCGCAACAAATCAATCATTGCCATATATCTACACTTCTGCAGCAAACCTTCCTGCTACTACCACAAAGCGTCTTCAGTTCGTGCTCCACTCCCCGCTCACTCTCGGCTACCGGGACATCAACGGCAACTACACCGGACTTAAGGAAGACGGTACCGTAGAATACACTATCCCCGGAGCACGATACGAACGCTTTGGAGAAGTACAGTGGCTATCCGTTCCTGCAGATATCGGTGGCGGACTCGAAATGGTCGGAACAGATGATGGAATATTTACGCTTGAAGTGCGAGAAAAGCACGGAAACGAACTCAAAAAGCAGGTAAACTTTGCCTATGTAGATACCAAGAAAGGAATGAGGGTGACGTTGCCGTTTGCACAGAAGGAGAAGAAGGTGCAAAATGTAAAAATGCAGAATATATCTGAAATTGATACGGAAACAGTCACCGAATACCTCGAAATTACTGTTGATAGACATGATGGAAAGTTAGAAAGAATACAGACAAGGGAAAAGAAGTTGAAAGAAAGAAAGCAAGACATTAGAGAAGCAACAACAACTCCGAAAGTCATTAGTCCTGGTGTTGCTACAACAGCACCAGAAGCCGTGACAGGCATTGAAGAATCATTAGTTGAAGAAACCTCTAGTAGTACTTCTGATGTTCCGAATCAGGACATGTCAACCACAACGGAGACTGTTAATCTAGAGGAGATTGCAACATCAACAACCCCTATTGAAACAGATAGACAAGGAACGAGCACATTGCCAGTTTCTTCTGGATTACCACATTCGATCCTATTCCTCGCATATACCCTACCTTTATTGCGGAGGAGAAAGATAGAAATTAGTGAGATTAAAAAAAACCTGACGATAGTATTGTTTCTACTCTCTCTTCCATATATATATATATCATGGAAAATTTATCTTTCTGGAATAGATATGTCCTTTTCATGGCTTCTCGGTATTGACAGAAATTTACACCCTACACTTGCTGAAACTGTTGAGTGGACACTCATGGCTCCTCTTATTATGTTCTTCTCTTTCGTCCCATTCTACTTCACCTCCGATAAAATATACAAAATCTGGCTCTGGTGGAATGCAGCACATGTTATCTTTCTAATAGTGAATGTCGTTGGCTATAACCCCCATGCATTTATGTTTGCAGATATAGGCTTCACCTTCCAGTACCGTCTCTACGTCGCTGGCTCGCTATTGCTGTTGTGCGCAGGCATAATACTTGGCATAATCCATAGATTCAAAAAATCATAATCTCCTCAATACTCATAACTTTCCTCCTCCAAGGCCCCCACCCCTCGGCTATCGCGACGCAGACAGCAATCATTCGGGCGCAGCGACAGACTAAAAATTGAGCTTAGCACCCTAGGTTCGCAAGACAGACGCAATGGAGAAGTAAAGGAGATATGAGTCCGAAGAAACAGGATGCGTCAGCGTCCTGTTTTTTGTGTTGTTTTGAGCAGATGATGCGGGTTTACTCGCTGGTTATCCACAGATAGTTTTCTTTTGGGGTGGGGTATACTTGGGGGTACATTACCTATTTAGTATTATTTAATTTTAGAAATTATGAACGTTCTACGAAACATCCTTGCGCTCACACTTATGCTTAGTGCGACCCTTGGCACCAGTGCTTTTGCAGCAAATGCGGAAAGTATTGATCCGCGATTCCCGAATGATCACGTCATCGACGTTTCTTCAGACGAGGCGGTTGCGAATCTCACTCCTGAGGAAATCGCTGCTATCGAGGAAGAGTTTGGTCCGCTCGCACCAGTTGCCGCAAACGCTGGTCCTGCGTGTTTTGACTATTACCGCTTTAACTCGGTGCAGGTCATCGCCGGTGCAGAGCAGCAAGACCTTGTGCCGGGCATCCCGCTTGCACTCGTTGGCTCGATTGTCAACGAAAATGCGTATCCACTGAGCGATGTGCAGGTGTACGCAAAGGTATTCAAGCTAGATAGCGCACGCACAGAAGCGAACGTGCTCGCAAACGGAAATCCTGTTGTAGATTTCGTCCAAGTTGCTGACGACGTCACGCTTCCCGCAAACGGCGAGCTTCCCTTTAGCTACAGCTACAAGCTGCCCCATGCAATGGAGGCAGGGAAGTATCGTATCGCGTTCTTTGTGACCGTTGCCGAGCGCTACAACATGCTCGGACTCACCTTCACCGACGACGTGATTGGTAACGTCACTGATTTTTCTGTCACCGCAGCAACGAGCCCGGTACCTGCATTTGATAAGGATTCCGTAACACTTAACGGCACGCCATATAACTTCGCAAGTTTCCCACCAATCTTCGAGAAGGACGAGCAGGTTGTGATGACTGCAAAACTCGTGAACCCGCTCGCTGAGGAGGTTTCTGTTACGCTCACGCATAAGCTCTATAGTTGGGATGCTCTTCGCGAGGAAACTGTCCGCGATAGCGTGACGGAAGTCGTGAAGCTCAAGCCTCGCGAGGTACGAACGGTGTCATACACGGCAACCGCTGCCGACTCGACATCGTACCTCATGACAACCGCAACCTACAAGGATGCAAAGTCTATCATTGCGCCACGCTTTGGACGCAGTGGTCTTGAGGATATGCGTATCAACTTCCCGGGTATTACAAGCTACCCGCTCCAGGCTGGTGTCGAAAATACGCTCTTCTCATGCGTGCATGCAATTGATACAACCGTGAAGGATGCAACCCTTACCCTTACCCTCACAAGCCCTGAAGGCGCAGTGCTCCACACGTACACCTACTCAGGCGCGGTTACTGGCGCAATGATGGCTGCTGCGGACAAATTTACACCAACAGCAAACTACACCGACTTCGACCTCACGGCAACACTTACGAAAAACGGCACTGTTGTCGAATCGGTAACCATTCCGTATCGCTGCGCGGTCCTCGATGCCTCACTCTGTCCCGAGCCAGAAGCGCCGGCGCCTGTCGTTGAAATTCCTCTCAATACTATGATTATCATCGGACTCATCGTTCTCGCGCTTGTCTTGGGGCTCCTCCTTATCTGGGGATTGCGCAGGAAAAGCGCACCGACAACACTCATGTGTCTTATCGGTGTCGTCGGTATTGGTGTGCTCTCACTGCACGTAAGTTCAGGTTTGGCGCTTGAAGTACATACCTCACAGCACGCATTTACCACAAACTACCTTGCGCAGTCATCAACGCATAAGTCGGTGATTACCCAGTCAGCACCAGTTGCCGTCAATCGTGTCTTTGGTAATGCGTACCTGGTGAATGTTGTCTCTGCAAATGCTATCTACCGCGCAACGGTGTCCCAGCCAGAAGGTACGGTGATTCAGAATTCTGCAATTGCCGTTGGACATCCTCGCACGAACGAAGAAACAAGTTGGTATCAAACAGGGTCGCGTGGCGACACGCCGTACGGCTGCTGGTCTGATATGCGCTGGGGACGTTGGAATTGTACGAACGAGCTCATCTTCTCACAGCCAACCCTGGGGCGACGCCAATTTGGGAACGTATTTAACGTACCGTCGGTAACGGTACAGGGAACGGGCTCAATAAGTTGTAGCGGCAACAACTGTACGGCAAGCGGCCTTGGTGCAGGAACTATTCGCCTTGACTATGCACAAAACGTTTCGACGGCATCGCTCTATCTCCCTAAGAGCGACAGGAAATTCATTGTTGCGTATATCCCACTTCCTGCAAAGACGATTGTCTTTAACTACAATGTCGTTACGCCAAACCAGCCACCAACAACACCTGTAGTTACCTCGTCACAGTGCGGAGCAAGTATTGTCGAAGGAACGAGTGTAAATCTCTCTATGCGTGCAACCGATCCAAATAACGATCAGCTTCGCTATCAGATTGCATGGTTAGGTGGTGGTGTAGTGAATGAAAACGTTCCTGCAAGTGGCTATGTACCAAGCGGCACCGAAGGAAAAGCGTCACGTGTCTTCGACACAGCAGGTACCTACCCGATTCAAACTCGTGCACAAGACAACCGAGGCGGCGTCTCTGCATGGAGTAACTGTACCGTAACAGTGACCGCTGCTCCTGTGGCGCCAACGCCGTCAGCCTCAGTTCCGCCAACAGTAACCCTTACGGCAAGTGTAGATAATGATTCATTTACGGAAGCAAACCGGACCATAGATGTTGGCGACGTTGTACGTCTCCAGTGGGATGGAGAGGATGCAGATACTTGTACCTCATCTGATTTCACCACAGGGGGCGCAGTGGACGGCATTGATCCAAATGTTGTTGAGCCAACGCTCGGCACAAGTAAGGTCTACACCGTTACGTGTACTCGCGGTTCAGAAACAGCCTCCGACACTCTTACCATTACCGCTCGCGGCAACGCACCAACACTTACCCCGAACGACCTCGTGGTGAAGGCAGGAGGACGCACCGTGATCGCGTACGACCTCAAGGGTAATACAGAGTGTACCTTTAGCAGTGCCGACACCGCCTTCAGTGGACTTTCGGTAACTCAAAACGGCACTAAACAAACAGGCGCTCTCAGTAGTGCGACACGATACATCCTCACCTGTGAAGGTGGCATCGCAACCGCCATCATCAATGTGACAGGAACTATCATCGAACAATAGTCGTCAAAAACCCCATATTTGCGGGGTTTTTGCGTGTCGACGCGCCCACGTTCCGTACTGGCGTCAAGTGGCACGGCGCACTTATTTCATGGTATACTTTTGCCATGATAATTACGTACCACGGCGGTGAGTGTTTGAAGTTTTCACAAGGCGACACAACGCTTGTGCTGAACCCTCACGACAAAAAGTCATCATTTGGCGGCGTGCGATTTGGCGCAAATGTTGTGGCGGTCTCGCTGCACCATCCAGATTTTAATGCGACGGAGAGTATTACCGGAAATCCATTCGTTATCGACACTCCGGGTGAATACGAAGTCGGCGAGGTTGGCGTTCGTGGCTACGGTATCCTCGTAAATTACGACGGCGAGCCCCGCTACAACACCATCTACCAAATCCACTTCGAAGGCATCAATATCGTGCATCTTGGCGCACTCCAAGATGTCGACATTGACCCAAAGATTCTCGGCGAATTCGGCGATATCGACATCCTTATTCTCCCTATTGGTGGCGGTGATGTCCTGCAAGTCCCTGCAGCGGCAAAGCTTGCAACGAAGCTCGAGGCACACGCGGTGATTCCTGTCCACTACGACAAAGCAGCACTTACTGCGTTCCTCAAAGAGCTCGATAGCGCCGCACAGCCGCTTGAAAAGTTCACCATTAAGAAAAAAGATCTTGAGGCACTGCAAGGGGAAGTCGTTGTACTCAGTGCCTAATGCCTGGATCCCCGGATATTTGAAAACAATATTCGCTCGCGCTCATTTGTTTTCTAAATTCCGAGGATGACACACTACGTTACATGTTTAAAAGTCTTCAAAAAAAACCATTGCACACTCGCGCCCATGTAGCGTTCATGGTGGCATTTCTTGTGGTGACGGTCGTCGCGGCGCTCTGGGTTATGACGCTGCCGACAAAGTTTGCAAACATACGCGAAGCAAACGAGCAGGTTGCCGCCGTGCGAGACGCCGCGCAAGACGCAGAAGACAAGCGCACCGAGCAAGAAGCAGCAGCAATCCTCAGCGGATTCGTAGCCTCCTCAACAGAAGTCTATAAAGACCTCGGCGCACAGCTCGAAGACCTCGGAGGAAAAACTTCCGAGAGCGGAGAAGAGACGGCAACCTCCTCAGAAGCATTGTCGCAAGAAGTGGCAACAACATCAGCATCAAGCACTATCATTATCAGAGAATTACCTTAAGTTATGGCAAAGAAAACAGTAGCACCGGAAGTCCCGGTAGCAGTACGTGGCGTCCAGCCGCACAACATCACCGACGAAATGCGCAAGTCGTACATCGACTACGCTATGACGGTTATTACCGGGCGCGCACTTCCTGATGCGCGCGATGGCCTTAAGCCCGTGCATCGTCGCATTCTCTACGCAATGCGCCTCAACGGACTCACTGCGTCAGCTCGTTTCCGCAAGTCGGCAACGGTGGTTGGTGATGTGCTTGGCTCATTCCACCCGCACGGCGACGCGTCGGTGTATGATGCAATGGTCAAAATGGCGCAGGATTTCTCTATGCGCTATCCGCTTGTGCTCGGGCAGGGAAACTTCGGTTCAATCGACGGCGACAACGCTGCGGCGTATCGTTATACCGAAGCAAAAATGGCAAAACTCGCCGAAGAAATGCTTCGCGACCTTGAAAAGGATACGGTAGACTGGAATCCAAACTTCGACGGCACCAAAAAAGAGCCATCAGTACTTCCCGCTGCCGTGCCAAATCTTCTCCTCAACGGCGTGCTTGGTATTGCCGTAGGTATGGCGACAAACATTCCGCCACACAACCTCAAGGAGCTTGTCGATGCAACGACGCATCTTATCGAAAACCCAGACGCGACCGTGCATGACCTCTTGCAGTTCGTGAAAGGCCCTGACTTCCCGCTCGGCGCAATTGCGTTTAACCAGAAAGATATTGCCCACGCCTATACCAATGGACGCGGCGGCGTCACGGTGCGTGGCCAAGCAGAGATTGTCGAAGATAAGCGAGGGAACTATGCAATTATCATTACCTCGATTCCGTACCGTGTGATTAAGGCAACGATGATTGAACGCATCGCTGACCTTGTGCGCGACAAAAAAATCGAAGGCATTCGCGACCTCCGTGACGAATCGACAACCGACATCCGTGTCGTTATCGAACTCAAGCAAGGCGCAAATCCGCAAACGGTTCTCAACAAGCTCTACAAGCTCACCCAGCTCGAAGAAGCCTTCCACTACAACATGGTTGCGCTTGTTGATGGCGTGCCGCAGACACTTTCGCTCAAGGGGCTTCTTGAAGAATTCGTGAAGCATCGCGAGGTTATTGTGAAGCGCCGTACCGCGTACGACCTCGCGAAGGCACAAGACCGCGAACATATCTTGCTCGGACTCAAGCTCGCCCTCGACCATATCGACGAAATCATTAAAACCATTCGCGCAGCGAAAGACGTGCCAACAGCGCACGCAGCCCTCATGAAGCAGTTCAAGTTTTCACCCGTGCAGGCACAGGCGATTCTCGATATGCGTCTGCAGAAGCTTGCCGGTCTTGAGCGCAAGAAGGTTGAAGACGAACTCAGGGAAGTGCAGAAGCTCATTAAGGAGCTCACCGCAATTCTTAAGAGTCGCACAAAGATGCTTGCTATTATTAAGGAAGAGCTCGTTGCCATCGGCGATAAGTTCGGCGATGAACGTCGCACTAAAATCGTAAAGGGCGGTGTAAAGGAAATCTCCGAAGAAGACCTTGTGCCCGACGAAGAAAGCGTTCTTGTGCTCACCCAAGGTGGCTACGTGAAGCGCACGAATCCGTCGGAGTATCGTACCCAAAAGCGTGGCGGCGTGGGCGTTATCGACCTTTCAACGAAGGAAGAAGATGCGGTTATTAAGCTCCTCACCTCGTCAGCGCACAGCGACATTCTCTTCTTTACCTCAGCAGGTAAGGTGTATCGCACCAAGATGTATGAGATTCCTGAAGGAAAGCGTGCGACGAAGGGCAAGGCAATGGCGAACTTCATCCCTATCAGTGGCGATGAACGTGTCACCTCAATTCTCGCGGTACGTAAGGACGACTGGAATGGCGATTGGTCACTTATGATGACGACGCGTAACGGCGTTGTGAAAAAGTCAGATGCAGGAGAGTTCAAGGACGTTCGCCGCTCAGGACTTATCGCCATGGGGCTTAAGGGAGATGACGAACTTATTTCTGCACAATTCGTGGGCAAGGGCGATACCATCTCGCTCATTACCGCAGGTGCGCAATCAATCCGTTTTGCAGAAAGCGATGTGCGCGAAATGGGTCGTGCGGCCGGTGGGGTGACCGGTATGAAAATCGCAAAGGGCGACCATATCGTATCGGCCGAAGTTATCCGTGCCGACGCTGAAAAGAATTCGTCAATCCTTATCGTCATGGAAAAGGGCTTTGGAAAAATGACCGAAGTTTCTGAATACAAAGTACAAGGACGCGCCGGCAGCGGTATCCGCACCGCAAAGGTTACCGAAAAAACAGGTAAGATTATCGGTGCCCAAATCATAACAGAAGCCGACAAGGATGGCGGCGAGCTCATTGTCATGTCGAAGAAAGGGCAGGTCATTAAAACGCCACTTAAGTCAATTTCGACACTTTCTCGAGATACGCAAGGAGTTACTATTATGAAGATGCATGCAGGTGACTCCATCGCCTCAATTGTCTCCTTTTAACTGATTCACTCAAAATGGGCGAATTTGCATTAGTTTCAGAAGTTTTTAACACTCACCGTATGTTAAATACGGCTCGGTCAAAAACTTCTTCCAACTAACGCAACTTCATCCCATTTAGAGCGAATCAGGTTGCTTACGATTACATGACCAAAAAACAGCAGGCGCAACTGCACTCAATTTAGAACGAATCCGATCGTCTTAAGACTGCGTGAACAAAGAACAGCTAGAAAGGCTGTTTTTTGATTTCTGGAAAACAGGGTATACTGTGCGTATGAATTTGAATGGAGGTTTAGGCGCGCGGCGGATCAGCTCGTTCGCAGAGTTACGCGTAAAGGCGCAGGAGCAGCAGGATGCGCTCAAAAGCGTAGCGCCAGTTATTTCGTCACCGCTTATGCGCGCGCCGACACTTACCGAAACGGTGTCGCCGCAGGGTGAGCCTGCACAAAGCACAGCAGAAGCGCCGCGTATTATGTCGCCGCTACGGAGCGAGGCTGTTTCTGCGGAGCCTGTTATGGCAGCCGAAACAACAACAGAAGACGTTGTCGTTCCTGCTTCAGAAAGTGAGCCAGTTGTTGCAGAAGAGGCACCTGTTGCAGCGCCGGAAGTTGCACCCGATATATCAGTGACACCAGTAGAAGTTCCAGAAGCGGCGGAGGTAGTGGATGCAGAAAAAGAGGTGGAAACGGAAACTGAAGGAGTAACATTCGAAACCCTTGTCGCAAGCGCCTATCAGGTAGACGCACCAGAGTTTTCTCGTGCGGCAGAGCAGCTTGCACTGAGTCTTACGGGGCGGCTTGATCGCCATGCGTACTACCTCGATAGGCTTCGCATAGCCGCAGAAGGGAATGCGCGTCGTCAGCGTGAAGTAGAAATGTTCCAAGCTCGCGCAGAGCTCCAAACCTCGCTCGGCGATAGTGTACGAAGTTTCTTATACATGCTCGCGGGAAGTACTGGCGAAGCGCTCCCTAAGCCAGAAGTACTTGCCACGCAGCGTAAAATCGCAACCGAGCTTGCGGGCTATCTAGAAAAAGACAGCGAACGCATCGCTGCACGGCTTAGTGAATGGGAGTCGTCAGAACCAGTAAAAAAAGGAGAGCTCATTGCTCCAAAGGAAGTGGCAGAGGTGCCGCCGGTCGCCGAAGCGACTCCCGAAGAACTTCCGAAAGGTCCTGAAGATGTCGCCTACGAAAGTCTTACGGGGGATTGGAAGACAATACGCGAAACGTATGAAGAAGGGGAGCGCTCATACCACGAAGCGCTTCGCGCCGAGCTTGCTGCACAGGCAAAAAGCTGGAACCCGCTCAAATCAATTCCGTATGCCGCACGAAAGATGTTTGGTTTCAACCAGAAACTTTCTGGAGAACTCGAGAAACGAAAAACAGAATCGACCGCAAACGCAATACTCTATCGTGACGCCTCAAACGCGCTTGCTGTAGCAAAGCGAGATGCGCTCATGCATAAATTTGAAGGCGTAGCTGCTCCCGAGGAAAAAATGCAGACACTTCTCCAGCGTCACGAACGCATGCTTGGGCGGAAGCTCGTGCTTTCGCGTGCGAAGGAGCAACTTGCCGCAATGCAAGAAGCGCCATCGCTCGCCGAGCATCCACGTATGCAGAAAGCTCTTGAGGTTCTGCAGAACAATAAGTGGAAGGTTATGGCAGGCAGCGTTGGCATCGCTGCGCTTACCGGGGGACTTCTTCCGGTGCTTGCTGCTCTAGGCACAGGCGTTGCCGTGCGTGCCGGACTTGGCGAAAAAATAAAGTCGCTTCTTGAGCGGAGCAAAAACCGTGCGAGCGCAGAGAACGTTACTGCGCAGTGGCGGGAGCGACTTGGTTACCTCTCGTATGACGAGCTTCTTGCAACAGCAGAGCGTGCGCTCGAAAAAGTGGCAATGGCAGAAAAGCATGCAAGCTACACCAATCTTGCAGCATTCGGTGCCGCAGCAGTAGCGGGAGGTGCATTTGCTGGTGCGGGGCCAAACCTTGCAGACTATGCGGAGCATATGCCGCTTGAGAACTCCGTGCAAGCTGTTGTGGCTCCTGAGGCGCCTGTCACACTTCCTACTCCCGAAGTAAGTGCTCCTGCAGAGATTGTGCTCGCGCCAGAAGCTGTCGCTACTCCGGAGTACGTACCTACTGCTCCAGTAGAAGTAGCAGAAGTGCCGCCAGTAGAAGTCGCCCCCGCAGTGGCGCCGCTTCCTGAACCTGTACACATGGAGGCGCAAGAGGTACCTAGTGCTTCTTCCGAGATTGAGGTCGCACCAGCCCCTGTTCCTGAGAGTGTGGTGACTACAGAGTACGGTGTGCCAGTACAGGCTGAGGGTGGCTACCTCACGACTGCAGGTGCAGGAGAAGAAGTTGCAAACAGCGTACCGGTCGCCGAAGCGATGCCGGTTGCGCCGCAGCCTGCTCTTGAAGGAACACCACTTTCTCCAGCAGTTGCGGAGACCATCAAGAACATCGAAACCTTCAATGTGGAAAAGCCAGGCTTCCTCGGTATGTTTAGTTCGAATGAGCTGCAGACAACGGGTGGTGAAGTGTATGCCACTATGAAGGACCTTACCCTCGACGATATTGCAAAAATTTATCAAGATCCTGTCACTCGGGCTGAAGTATTTCCGAATGGGGTGAGTCCAGAATCCCTTGAACGATGGGTGACGTGGATTCAAGAACATAACACACAGGAAACGCCTGCGTATGTGAATCTCAAACTCGAAGACTTTGTAACCACAGTGCACCGAGCACACTAATCTATTCATCCTATGCAAGACGATACAACAAACCCGATCACTGACCTTGTCGATGACTCTGACGAAGAGCTCGATTTCGCGCAGGAAGCAGGCATGGTTATCCTCGAGAGCGCCATCACCCGCTTCGTACTCGAAGCGGACGACGAAGAAGTACAGGCGCTTGAGACAATTCTCAGTGCCCACGACATCGCTACCGATGCACTCCCGAAGCTCGTCGAGAATATTCCACGCTTTGCCGATATTCTCAGCGAAGAAATGGAAGGCTTTCAAAAACAGGCTGACGAAATCGTATAACCTTGAAGACAAAAAGAAAATGCCCCGAGGGGCATTTTTGAATGGGTGCAGGCCGAGGACCTGCGCGACGGTGGTCAGTTCAGAGCTTCCCAGAGTCGTTTGAGAAGCGTGAGACTCCCCTTGAGGAACACCTTGCCGTACGAGAAGATCTCGTGCGGGAAGATGTCGCGCCATGGACGGCCAGATTTCCAGACATACACAATTTTGGTGTTTTCAACACCGTTAAAAATGCATGTCAGTTTCATTCTCCACACCTGGGTCGGGTCGCTGACCAAGTAATGGTGAACGATCCCGTAGCCTTGCTCCCTGGCGAATTTCTCCGCCTCGGCAACCGATCGTAACGTGTCGTCCCAGGTACCCCAGGTTTCGTTGAGATGCCTCGCGGTGGAGGAACCTTTCGAGTAGAAGTTGTCGTACCAGTAGGTTGCACAAACTGCACCGAGTCCTTTTGCTTGAGGAAAGCAAAGGAATACCGACGGCAGCTTTTGATTGGCCGCGTAGTAGTAGGCCTCAAACATTCGCGCCTCTGTCACGTGGCACCCAGGAGGGTATCCACATGACGGTACGATAAAGTTGTGAAGAACTTTTTGATTGCGCACGGCAACCTCCTATAAAAAGTGAAAGGGGAACGAGTCGCGTAAAATAATAGCATGTAGATGCTATTTGTCAATACTTTCAAAGTCTCGATTCCTTCTGAATGACAAAAGTAACGGCTAGTGTTCTAAAGAAATAAATAGTTAAACCCACGTGGATTTAACTATTTAGTATTCAAAAACACTGCATGTACCTTTTGTCATCCTGACGGGATCCAGGCGTCAAAGCATAAGACGTAATCGTTCAATGTATGTAATTTGTCCGTCCAACTCCATTCGAGCAACGCCGGTGTAAAGGCCATGAAAGGTTGTCGTGCACCGTATGTAATTTTGTCCGTCCAGTTGGATTCGAACCAACGACCGTCGGCTTAAAAGGCCGCTGCTCTACCGACTGAGCTATGGACGGATATTTCCGCTTTGGTGCGAGAAATATAGCACATTAGAGGAAAAAGTCTACGTTTTTACTTCCCCTGTCCATAAATACTACGGAGCTTTTGTACATGTTCTTCATATGTTTCCGAACAGTGGAATTTAGTGCGGGTTTGATGGAAGTAGAAAAGGCAGTCTGTTATCGCGGGGTTAAGGGCAAGGAGGACGGTGTCGCGCGTTGGGTTCGAGATTGGCTCAGGCGGAAGCCCTTTGTTTTTGTAGGTGTTGAAGGGCGAATTAATCGCTTTGTCGGCAGCACGCGGTGTTGGCCACCATGATGCGGCGGTGCCGCGCGAATACTGGAGCGTTGCATCGAGCTGCAGCGCCATGTCGACAAAGAGCCTGTTCCAAATAACGCCAGAGATGATGCGTCCGTCTTCTAGGTTGTATGCCTCACGCTCAATAAGTGAGGCGATAATGAGTGCGTCTTTCAGTGGCACACTCGGTTCCTCAATGCCTTCGTATCGTCCTAAAATCTCGGTCGCAAATCTGTCGATAACCATCTGTGCAACAATAGCGGGGCGTGCTTTCTTGGGAACGATGTATGAGCCAGGATAAAATTGTCCGTCGATGGTGTCCGTA
This sequence comes from Candidatus Kaiserbacteria bacterium RIFCSPLOWO2_12_FULL_50_10, assembly GCA_001783515.1. GTDB lineage: Bacteria > Patescibacteriota > Minisyncoccia > Phycocordibacterales > UBA918 > HO2-49-34. The sequence goes on from MFMN01000004.1 coordinate 55,075, forward strand.
TACGCTGCGGCAACTTGTGTCAGGAATACGTCACGGTCGGCTTTTGACCACCCGAGTACATAGCCGATGTCGCGAGCTGCTTCCTCCTTGCGTTGCCCTGCGTAAATCACCACCACCTTGCTTGCGGGCATGGTAATCGAAAGCGCAGAGTCTTGCGCGACGGCACCAATCCACTTCGTAACGGGGTTGTCGGTAAGGAGTGAACGGATCGGCTCGGCAGTACCGTCGCTTGCGATGAATGTTTCGAATGCGTTGTCGCTGCGAATAGAGCGGCGCATCGGGTCGACAGAAATAGGAAAGGCGCTTTTGGTGCGGTCGTCAATAAGCGACGAAGCATCAAAGGTCATGGCAATATACGCCGTAAGCGTTGCAAAGGGAAGTGCGATAGCGAGAACAAGAAAGTATACCGCACGAACAACCCATATGTATCGCCGAGGAATAATTTCGAACCAAATAACGCGTCGCATAGGGCGATTATACCACGGGAGCGGTAAATGACTTGAGTGCATCAAGGATAATCGACTTCTCGTCGTTGCGCACGGAAACCTTACCTTTCACGGCAATAACAGAACCAGGCACAAGAAGTGTCCCCTGCGTCTCGTACAGTTTAGGGAACATCACGAGCTCGATGCTGTCCTTACGATTGACGAGCTTAATGAACGCCATTTTGTCACCTTTTTTGGTGAGGAGTGGTCGAACCATTTCAATCATGCCTGCTGTCTTTACCTCTTGGTCTTCTTTCCATTCGCGAAGCACGCGCCCGATTGAAGGATAGGTACGGAGCTGTGCTGCGTAGTCGTCGACGGGGTGGCCGTTAATGTAAATCCCGATGAGCTCCTTTTCCCAGGCAAGCTTTTGCGATTTTGGCACGTCGGGCACTCGCTCGAGGACAAGGTCGCTTGCAAAACCGCCCATGAGTGCAAAGAGGTCGTCTTGCGCAGATTCCTTTTTCTGCATTTCTGCTTTGTTGAATTCAAGCATCTTCTCCATATTGTGGAGCAGTGTACCGCGCTCTTCGAGGCTGTCGAATGCGCCAGCCATGGTGAGTGCCTCCATGGATTTTTTGTTGATACCTCTATCAACAACGCGCCGCAGGAAGTCGCTCATCGAGGTAAATGTACCGCCATGCTCGCGTTCGGCAAGAAGTGTTTGTGCGATACCTTCGCCGAAGCCTTTGATTGCAGAGAGTCCGAAACGAATGTGTGCGGGATTTTCCGCTTCGTCTTTGACAATCGCAAAGCCAGGGCGGCTTTCGTTTACGTCTGGCGGCAGGACATGTACACCCATGCGTTCACATTCGTGAATCACGTCAGTGATGGTCTCCATGTTGCCCGATTCCGCGGTGAGGACGGCGGTCATGTACTCGACGGGGTAATTCGCCTTCATGTAGGCGGTTTGGTACGCGACGCGACCATACGACGCCGCGTGCGCCTTGTTGAAACCGTACGCCGCGAACGGCTCGATAAGAAGCCAGAGCGCTTCTGCATTCGCCTCGGAGAGTTTGCCGTACTCAAGAAAGCCCTTAAAGAGCTTCTCTTTTTCTGCCGCCATAACTTCGGGAACCTTTTTACCCATCGCCTTACGAAGCTTGTCGGCATCGAGCCACGAATACCCTGCGAGTTTAATCGCAATCATCATCACGTCATCCTGATAGGTAATCACACCGAACGAACGCTCAAGAATTTCTTTGAGCCTTGGGTCGAGATACGTGACGAGCATCGGGTTATGCTTGCGTTCGATGTATTGCGGAATACATTCCATCGGGCCAGGACGGTACAGTGCCACCATCGCGTTGATGTCGTGAATGGTTGATGGCTTGAGTTGCTTCAAGAATGCGGTCATCCCCGAGCCGTTGAGCTGGAAAAGACCCATCGTCTCACCTTTTGCAAGAATGGCGAAGGTCTTCTCGTCGTCAACCCGAATGTTTTCGATATCGATGTCGATGCCTCGCGTCTCCCTTACCAGCTTCGTTGCGTCCGCAAGAATAGCAAGGTTGCGAATACCGAGAAAGTCAAACTTGAGAAGGCCGACACCGTCCTCGCCGACGGAGTTTGATTCGTACTGCGTAATGAGCTTACCTGTTTTGGTGTCGGGCTGTACGGGTGTAAATTCCGTTAAGGGGAGCGGCGAAATCACTACGCCCGCCGCATGCACGCCGAGCTGCCTCGCGCGACCCTCGATTTTCTTTGCAAGGTCGACGATTTCGCGTACGGCGGCATCTTCCTTGTACATTTTTGCAAAGTCCGGCTCAATGTCGAGCGCTTTGTCGATGGTCATCTTTGAACCCTGCGAACCAACGGGAATGATTTTTGAAATCTGGTCGCCGAGCGAGTAGGGATGCCCGAGTACGCGCGCGATGTCGCGCACTGCCGCCTTCGCCATCATGGTGCCGAAGGTACAGATTTGCGCAACGTGGTCGCGGCCGTACTTGTCGCGCGCATAGCTGATGATTTCATCGCGACGGTTGTCGGCGTAGTCCATGTCGATGTCGGGAGCAGACGGACGTTCAGGGTTGAGGAAACGTTCAAAGGGAAGGTTGTATTCGAGCGGGTCTACGTTGGTAATGCCGAGCACGTAGGTTGCAAAGGATCCCGCAACAGAACCACGAATAGTGGTAAGAATGCCGCGCTCGCGCGCTTCGCGCAAAAGGTCGCCAACGGCGAGGAAGTATTTTGCGTAGCCTTTCTTTTTAATAACGTCGAGCTCGTAGTCGAGACGCTTCAGCGCATCTGCATTGTCAGGTAAGTAGCCGCGCCACTTGTAGCCTTCGTACGCGGCGTCACGAAGTTCGTCATCTGGCTCCTTGCCAGACTCAATAATAAAGTTCGGAAAGTGCCAGACTTCGCCCGGCGTCATGGTGTAGCCGCACATGTCGGCGATTTTGAGCGTGTTCGCAAGTGCTTCAGGCTCGTCTGCAAAGTACTCACACGCTTGAGTTTGCGAGATAAACGAGAAGTCTTCGTGCTCGCCCTCACCGTCGTCCATCATGTCGAGAATACCGCCCGACTGAATTTTAATCATGGCTTCGCGCGCGCGGTGGTCTTCTTTTTTGAGGTAGTACACGTCGTGTGCTGCCATAATCTGCACGCCATGTTCCTTGGCGAGCTCTTTGATTCTCGCTTGCGTTTCCATGTGTCCAGTAATTTCGGGATGGTGGGTTATCTCCATGTAGAGGTCGTCGCCAAAAACACCCTTATACCAATCAAGCGACGCGTGTGCGCGTTCGTCGAGATGATCTTTCAGTGCCGAAACGGGCTCACTCGAAAAAGAGGGAAGGATACACACCAGGTTTTCTTTGTACTTTTCAATGAGCGCATGATCAATGCGTGGCTTGTAGTAGAAGCCGCGCATAAAACTCTCCGTCACCATTTTGATAAGGTGCACATATCCCTCATTATTCTTCGCAAGGAAAATCACACGATTCCTAGGTTTGTCAAGGGAGCCCTCCCGGTCTTCCATCGTGCGTGGCGCCACAAACGCCTCAAGCCCGATAATAGGCTTCACGCCAGAACCCATCGTCGCCTTATAAAAATCAACCGCACCGTAGAGTGCGCCCAAGTCTGTCAGTGCAAGCGCCGTCTGCCCGTCAGCCTTCGCTGCAGCAACGAGCTCCTTCGGCTTTGGAATAGCATTGAGCAAAGAATAATGCGAGTGCACATGCAAATGCACAAAAGAGGCCTTCGGCTTCTCAGTAGATTCAGAATCCATGTGCACAGTATATCACGATCGCAAGCGCCAAAGTTGTTGCGTTGCCGTTCTCGCAATGGTATAACCTAGCAAACCCTCGCTGGGGTGGCGGAATGGTAGACGCGCACGACTCAAAATCGTGTTCTCGTAAGGGAGTGAGGGTTCGAGTCCCTCGCCCAGCACAAAAAAAGAGCCCCGCACATGGTGTGCGGGGTTTTTGGTGTCCCTATGCTCATGGCTGAGGTTTGGGGACGAAAATGTGGAAGTGGGCGCCGCGGGCTTCGAGGATGAAGAGAATGCGGCTCTCTTTCATGTCTGTCATAAGCTCGTTCGCAATCCAGCTGCGTTCGGAGACGCTGAGGGTGCGTGTGCTTATGTCGAACGCTGCACCTGTTGCGTGGGTGCCACATACGAGCGGCTCATTGCAGTGCGCTGGCGTTGCACCACGTCGCGCGAGCGACTTCTGGAGCTCGACAGGTCGCGTCAATGACGTGACCCGAAGCGTGATGCCTTCTGCTCCGGCGCGACGCGCGAGGTTGGTCAGGTACGCATGTGCCCAAACGCGCAAGACGCGACGTTCGACAGGAAGTCCTTCTGGCCATGCAATATGAAGACTTTCAACCGCGTGCAGCGTTCCTTCGGCAACAGCGCGGGCTATGTCTTTTTGCGTTTCGAACCGAGGCAGATCGTCGTACGCAGCGAGGCAGATTTCGTGCGAAAGTTTCTCAAGCGAGCCGTGCAGGGTTGTTGCCTCGGTAAAAAGCGTGAAGATTTCCGCACGGGCGCCGTCCACATAGCGACGCATAATGCAGTCAGTAACGAATTCGCGTACGCGAATATCCTTCTGCACTTGCACGAGGCGCATGAGCTGTGCGTAGGAACTTCGTTTGTGTGGCGCTTTGTGTGCGTCCGCATATCCCATGAAAAGGAGCGAGAACAGGAGTACAAGAAGTGAATGCATGATAGATTCCTCCATGAACAAGAATGAGCAAGATAGAGAAATGGTGCACGCGTTCGAGGTCGTGCGCAAGTTGACATACTTCAGAATACGTGGCTTTTGACGGAATCAGTACATGTGGCATGCCATATGGACGAAAAGATGTTCTTGCGGTATAGTGCGGTATTATGGCAACCAAGAAATCATCAAAGGTAGCATCCTCGAAAGCGAGCGGCCCCGTGAAGAAAACGGTCGCGAAGAAATCAGTGGCGAAAAAGACCCCCGTAAAAAAAGCGGTTCCTAAAAAAACCGTAGCAAAGAAAGCAGTTGTCAAAAAAGTTACTGCATCAAAAACCCCTGTCAAGAAGGCGGCTTCCTCGAAAGCGGTCGCTAAAAAAACCTCTACAAAAAAACCCGTGACCACAACAACATCTACCAAAAAAACAACCACTAAGAAGACGCCTGCTTCTCCAGAAAAGAAGGTGCCGGCGTTTGCCGTGCGTCTTACGCGAGATGAAATGACTGCACGTGCACGCGAGCTGACCGAAATCGGTCGCAAGCGCGGTTATGTGACCCACGAAGAAATCCTGCAACGATTCCCAACTATTGAGCGAGATGTGCCATTCCTCGAAGAACTGTACGAGAAGTTTGCTATTATGGGCGTTGATGTTATCGAAAATGCG
>MFMN01000005.1 GCA_001783515.1 Candidatus Kaiserbacteria bacterium RIFCSPLOWO2_12_FULL_50_10
GGTATTATGCACGGCAAAATGACGCCAGCTGAAAAGGACGACGTCATGGCAGATTTCAATGCGCACAATATCGACGTCCTTGTCGCCACGTCCGTTGTCGAAGTCGGTGTGAACGTGCCAAATGCCACCAATATCATCATAGAAGGTGCTGAACGCTTCGGACTCTCCCAGCTCCACCAGCTTCGTGGCCGTGTTATCCGCGGTACACACCAGCCATACTGCTTCGTTTCTACCACCTCAAAGGCAGCCAACACCGCTGTCCGCCTCAAAGCATTCGTCGCAACCAACGACGGTTTCGCCCTCGCCGAACACGACCTCGAATTCCGCGGCGCTGGCGAACTGTATGGCCGCAACCAGTCCGGCCTCAGCGACCTCGGCATGACCGCCCTAAAAAACCTCAAACTCGTAGAAGCCGCCCGCACCGAAGCCAAAAACCTCGTCGCTCATGATCCCGAACTAAAAAACCACCCTACTCTAGCGGAGCGCCTCACCCACCTCGGCGAACTGCATATGGAATAACCCAACAAAAAAATAACGTTGCGCATGGTTGCGCAACGCCAAAAAGTTTTAAAGGCAGAGGTACTTAGTGCCAGTGCCAAATCACAAAGCTCTACTTGCCAAAACGAAGCGCGGGGCACATGGCAAGCCAGCCTTCGTCGAGCCTGAACCAGTACAGGCAGAGCTCAGCGCCATCCTGGAGGAGGTACGGCACGTGGAGGTTGCCATCACCACCCCGAGCGACATCGCGCCAACCGAATACCACCTTGCCAGCGAAGTGCTTCCTGAACGTGTCAACCCCAAGCTTCTGGATCTCAAGAAGCTCAATGAGTCCGAGGCAGCCGGCAAGCATTTCACTATCCCGAAGGTACTTGTGAAGGAAGTCTCCAGTAACTCGCCCCGTTTTCTGATTATCATGGAGAAACAGCTCCAGTGAATTAAGGGCAAATACGGATGGCCCTGCCGGCAGCAGGGTGTATTGTGGCACGTACCCATCGGGATACATGACAGGCTTCGAGCGGTCAACACAAACGATGTCACGAGACACTTCAGGCTGTTTCGAGCCGAGGCGGAGCTTGCGCAGCTTGAGGCAGTTATCGCCCGTCGCAAGCCAGTCGAGGTCGGCGAGGTCGGCGATTTGGTTTCGAATAAGTGCCTGCTTGATCTTATACGCAAGTCCGACATCAAGAGTAATATCACTCATTGCAGTCTCCTTTGTGACAAAAAGTCACGTACGCCAGCGGGCCTTACCGAGAAGATTCGGGTTTGCCGTAGCAGAAAATGTCCAATACATTTGACACTTTCTGCTACGGCATACGAGCCTGGAAAAGAACTACCGTGAAGCGTATCTAACCATAAAATTCCAACTATGTCTACACAACCCTTGCATTCTTTCGTGCGCAGTGCTACAAACTACTCAGTACGAACATTCTTTCGTCCTTTTCACTAATACCCTTCTCAGGAGGCACCATGTCCGATATTGGCACGACCTACGACGCCATCGCCGAGCTTTGGCACAACGAGCACCAGTCGGACGACTGGTGGATCTACGACACCGAACGCTTTCTCTGCAGGCTTCGCTCGAACCCACTCATCCTTGATGTGGGGTGCGGAAGCGGCGTGAAGGCAGCATACCTCATTGCACGGGGTGCACGCGTGCACGGCATCGACGTTTCGAAAGAGATGCTTGCCATTGCGGCACGTACCGCACCACATGCACTCTTTATGCATCTCGATATGCGAAAGGTTGACCTTTTGCAATGGCAAACGTATGACGGCATCTTTGCGCAGGCGTCACTCTTGCATATTCCGCACAAAGAAGTTGTCCCGGTGCTCAAGGCACTGCATGGTCGCCTTGCTGAACACGGGATTCTCTACCTTGCCGTAAAAGCGCAGCGCAAGGGCGAGCCGCACGAGGTAGTTATCCCCGAATCATATGGGGAGCTCCACTATGAACGCTTTTTCTCCTACTACACGAAGGAAAACCTGCGCGCCTACCTTGCAGAAGCTGGCTTTGTCGTGAACTCGCTCGAGTTTTCCCACAGATGGCTCCACGCGATTGCGCGAAAGGCATAACGCTCTTGGCTCCACAGCAAATCCCCCACCTCGTAGAGGCGGGGGATTTTTTTGCGGTGCTATTCATTATTCTGGCGGCGCAGGTCGAGCTGACGGGCGACGTGCTGCATGATTTCTTCGGTTTCAAGTTCCGTGAGTTTCTCTTCATTGAGAACGTCACCGCCCTGTTCGAGCTTGCATGCGGCGCAGTCACCACAGCCGCGGAGCTCGCTTTCAATTGCGGCATAGTCCTGGTTCATAAGGAGTTCGTGCACGCGTACGCCGCCATGCATGTCGAGATGGTCATACCAGCCTTCGAGGAGTTCGGGCATGAAGGTTTCAAGAAGCGCCTCAACCGCCTCCCAACCCCCCTCTTGTGCTGCTTGCTGAGCAAGGTCGACTTTCTTTGGCGCAATAAGCGCGATGACGGTCGTGATAAACTCGCGCGAAAGTTCGTCTTGTTCTTTAGGGGTAAAAGGCGCAAGCTTGAGATACCGCTTCATAGCGAGCGCGCCTACCGAGCGCTTCCAGATAGCAAGCATTTCGGAAGAATTCACCGTAATAAGTACGCCTGTGTCGAGGTCGAGGTAACAGTGTGGAAAATCTGCCGCTTCAACCACCGCGTCGATAAGCTGGTGGGTGCTCAGGCGAATGCCGCTCTGCAAGGTGTAACGATACATGCCCCGAGTATACGGAAAGTTGCAGGCGTTGCAATAGCCCTGGTATACTGCCGCCATGAACTATTGGCTGATGAAAGTGGAACCTGACACCTATTCTATTGACGACCTTGCGCGCGACGGTGTTTACGCATGGGACGGGGTACGGAATTATCAAGCGCGTAATTTTATGCGTGATGCTATGCGCGTGGGCGACAAGGTGCTTTTTTACGCAAGTAACGCAAAACCATCCGGCGTTGTCGGACTCGCCAAGATTGCAAGTGTGCCACGCGCCGACCCGACACAGTTTGACCAAAGCAGCCATTACTTCGACCAGAAAGCAACGACAGAAAAACCTCGCTGGGTACTTGTCGATGTTGCCTTTGTAAAGAAGTTTGCGCCCCCCGTCACGCTCGCTGAAATCAAGCTCGACCCTACCCTCGCCGGCATGCTCCTCGTCCGCCCCGGCCAGCGTCTTTCCATACAGTCCGTCACGAAGAAACACTACGAGCACATCGTACAGCTCGCATGAAGATAACAAAGCCTAGACGCTGATTCAGCAAACGTGCAGTTTATCCAAAGATATTATTTCGTGGTACAGCTCTTATTCTCAATATGCATATTGACATTTGATGCGTCTATCATAACTGGCGCAATATAGTTACTCGACACACGCATAAATCCATTGTCTGTAACGCCGAACACCTCGGGGCTCTCGCCACGCATAAAGCTGTCAGCGGCTGCGATGCTCGCATCAGCGAGTATCACCTCCGGCTTCAGGAAGGTTACCGTGATGTCACCCGCTCGTATTGCCTCACATGTTGAAACATAGGCGTTCCCCCCGGTGACGTAGACACCAGCAATACCAGCTTCTCGTAATGCGCGTGCGACACCCTCCGCGAGTTCGTCGTACCCTGTGATTACCGCATCAACATCTTTATGTTCCTTCAAATACTCCGCCATAACCTTGTACGCCACCCCTTCTGACCAGTCGGTAGGAAGTTCAGCGCGCAACACAACATCACCGCGCTCAATCGCATATTCAAGTGCTTTCATAGTACCGTCTCGATGAAAAACGGCATTTGTGTCAGCAGGGTCACCCATAACATAAACCAGGTGCTTCCCCACGTTTCGCAGCAGCATCTGCTCTGCGGAAATACGCCCCATGTCTTGCATACGGACAGTCACAAAGTAATCGATAGGACCCCCAACAATAAGCCTGTCGTGGGCGATAAATTTTACCCCTTTCGCGTGCGCCTCTTTCATAACGGGCACAAGGTTCTCTCCATCGACCGGATTCACCACAATGACTTTCGCGCCAAGGTCAACGAAATCTTGTATCTGCTGCGCCTGCAGATTCTTGTCCCCTTGCGCAAAACGTACTTCTGCAGTGTATCCCTTTGCAATAAGCTGCTCCTTGATGCGAGCAGACTCTACGCGCCATCGTGGAATATCACTCGTTGAAAAGGTGATGCCCACAAAATTACTTTGTGGCGGACGCAGGAAGAGAAACGCGCCGACAAAAGCGGCCACTAAGAGAACTCCTGCCACAACACCAATAACAACACGCTTCGTTCTCCAAAAGTTCTTCCCCTTGGCACCCTGTATGTTACGCCTCTTTTTCATAGACTTTACTACCTTTAGTATATATAAAGGCACTCGGAGGAACTCATGTTCGCACTATAACATAGAACCACAAAAAACCGCGGACTCTTGTGAGTCTGCGGATTTTTTGTTTACGCCATTTTGACGTCGGTGGAGACAACGGACGGAAGTGAGAGGTTCGAAATGTTGCAACAAAATGCCCGACCATTCGCATGGTCGGGCGAGGAACATTCCTCAAAGGTACTTACTTCAACCGCGGCTGGTTATTCAGGATCGTTTGGCAGCAAGTGTTGGTTGTTTTGATATGTCTGATACACACTCCGAGCAGAGAGCCCGTTGAAGAGCATTGCCGCGATATCTTTATGCAGACTCCACTCAAGACTGAATGAAAAATAAGTCTCGTCAGGCTTTCTTTGCAGGAGAGGGTTCATCTCTGCTGATGACTTCACAAAGTATTGAATACTCGGCGTGCCAGAGGCCATATCACTGAAGATGATCTTCGCATCTTTGCACGTAACGGCTCCGTGGCGCCACACCCTTTCATGTTTATTGTCGCCAAAAACCAACCTCGCATACACCGGTACGTTGCAACATAAGCCAACCTGTACATCACCCCACTGTTCATCGTGGTATCTTTCTTTATAGTCCGAGACAAGTGCTTCCGCGACATTACTTGCGGGGCAAGCGGTGAACATATGAGCCAGAAACCTGTCTGCAGACGCGAGTTCGTCCTGCATATCAATGCGTTTCGTATGGTGGACTTCGACACAATGCACTCTCACAAACTCGCGAAACTGCCCTATCACATACTCGCCATCAGCGATGTGCTTGAGGGCTTCATTTGCCTCATGGTGAACGGCACCACTGCTGTCAGTCATGCGGAATGCGACATGATTGCCATAGCGCATCATTTTCATGATGGTGTTGGTAAGATACATGTGGGTCTCCACCTGCTGAAAATTTGCAAGCGGGTCGATGAGAGATGACACACTCTCAGTTCCGAAAAAGTTATTGATGAACCCATCCTTCAACACCTTCCTCTTGAACGTTTCCGAGTCAAAACTTTTTCGCTCAACATACTTGCGTATGAAGAGCTCCATAGCCTGTGAGATTTCCTGAGAACGAGTCCGCTTATCATGGCAGGCGTCGAACACCTGGCCGAGGATGAGAAACGGGTACTCATGCGCCACCGCGGTGTATGACACCTCATTCAAAAATTTGCTCAATTCCATCACAATCTCCTAAAAGAACGAACGAATACTTGCAGTTGCCTGCAAGCCGTTGGGTTGCCCCACCGGACACCACGAAAGGATTCCCTGGTACCAAATACACTTATACCAGATATTCACCCCATTGCAAGGTACTATGGTTTAAGAGATTACCTTTACCGCTTTAAGCTTTGAACAACAAAAAACCGCGGACTCTTGCGAGTCTGCGGATTTTTTGTTTACGCCATTTTGACGTCGATGGAGACACCGGATGGAAGTGAGAGGTTCGTAAGTGCTTCAACTACCTTCGCCGATGGGTTCAGGATATCGATGACACGCTTATGCATTCGCATTTCGAACTGTTCTCGCGCATCCTTGTGCACGAATGTCGCGCGGTTGACGGTATACTTCTTGATTTCAGTGGGAAGTGGGATTGGACCATGTACGACCGCTTCAAAGCGACGTGCAGTGTCAATAATCTGCTTAACTGATGTATCAAGGACCTTGTGCTCGTATGCGCTAACACGCATGCGGAGCTTCGAGGTCGCGCCCTCGGCCTTTGTTTTTGAAGTCTTAGTAACCATATGAACTATCTTAGTGCATGCACCTTATCATACGTCGCACCGAAATGCAAACATTCTTTAAGGCAACACACGCAGAACGCAATGGCGATGCCTCAGATTTTCGAAATACGAGGCGCAGACTCGATTTTGACAGGAGCCGTACCCAAGTACGGTGAGTGACAAAATTGAGTTTGCAACGAAGTAGTTCGGAAAACTGTGGCGTCGCTTATGCGACGATCTTTGTTACGATACCAGCACCCACAGTCTTACCACCTTCACGGATAGCAAATGACTGCTTTTCTTCGAGCGCAACAGGAGCGATGAGCTTTACCTTGAAGACCGCGTTGTCTCCTGGCATAACCATTTCCTTACCTTCTTCGAGAGTAACTTCTCCCGTTACGTCAGTTGTACGGATGTAGAACTGTGGCTTGTAGCCCTTGAAGAATGGGGTGTGGCGACCACCTTCGTCCTTAGAAAGTACGTATACTTCTGCTTCGAACTCAGTGTGTGGGTTTACTGATCCTGGCTTTGCAAGAACCTGTCCACGATGGATGTCGTCCTTCTTCACGCCACGGAGGAGAATACCTGCGTTGTCGCCAGCCTGACCCTGGTCGAGCTGCTTGTTGAACATTTCAACACCAGTAACGGTTGTCTTTACTGCTGCTTCTGCAAGACCAACGATTTCAACTTCTTCACCTACCTTTACGATACCACGCTCGATACGTCCGGTAACTACGGTACCACGACCTTCGATTGAGAAGATGTCCTCGATTGGCATGAGGAATGGCTTGTCGAGTTCACGAACTGGTGTTGGGAAGTATGAGTCCATTGCGTCAGCGAGTTCAAGAACCTTGTCGCCCCACTTGCCCATAGGGTCGTTGAGTGCCTGAAGGCCTGAACCTGCGATGATTGGAGCGTTTGCACCATCGAAGCCGTTCTTCGTGAGGAGCTCACGGAGTTCTTCTTCAACGAGCATAACCATTTCTTCGTCCTCCACCATGTCTACCTTGTTGAGGAAGACGATGATGTTTGGTACGCCAACCTGCTTTGCGAGGAGCACGTGTTCACGTGTCTGTGGCATAGCACCGTCGGTTGCGGCCACTACGAGTACAGCACCGTCCATCTGAGCAGCACCAGTAATCATGTTCTTGATGTAGTCAGCGTGTCCTGGCGCGTCGATGTGCGCGTAGTGACGGTTTGGAGTCTCGTACTCAGAGTGTGAGAGAGAAATGGTAATACCACGAGCCTTTTCTTCAGGAGCCTTGTCGATTGCGTCGACACCCTTTACCTGAGCTGAGTACCCGTTTCCGCGCGCGTTGAGCGTTGCGAGGATTGCTGCAGTAAGTGTAGTCTTACCATGGTCAACGTGACCGATAGTACCTACGTTTACGTGCGGCTTTGAGCGATCAAATGCCATATATAAATGTATGATTTAATTTGTGCACAGTGGATATCTTCCAAAAGCGGCGAACTTGCACTGATTTCAGAATTTTGGCTCGTCACCGTACATTAGTACGGCTCTGTCACCAAAATTCTGAATATCAGCGCAATTTCATCCACTTTTGAAAGATCTCCGGTGCGATAATAATATCCGTATACCATGCAATGTCCTCTACGCGCGAGAACGCTAATTAAAGGACAGTGCACGAACCAACACGGCAAAAAGCTTGAGGGCTTTTAGTGCTGGTATCGTACACGAAACGCCCCATTTATGCAAGGTCGTTCTTGAGTTCTTCGAACTGATTCTCAAGTCCTGCAAGGAGCGCTTTTCCCTCCTTCACGAGCTGCGCGCCGTCTTTTACCTTCGCGAGCGCCGCCTCGACATCGACTTCTTCCTGCGAATCAAACCATGCCGAAATATCCTTTAATTCAGCGAGGATTTCTTGGAGTGTCTTTTTGTGTTCTGTGTTCATAGTGTTTAGATTATTTTTGCTGATACCATTCCGTCTGCGAGGCGAATATCCACCTGCGTCCCGGGAGGGACATCTTTGACTGAGCGAAGAATGCCTCCGTCTTGATTCCGTACAATGCTGTAGCCGCGCGCGAGTTGCCGGAGAGGATCGTGAGCGTCGAGGGTTTTTCCGATACGGTAGAGGTGGTCTTTCTGGGTGCGGAGGTGCGAACCTAGCGTGCGCGCATGCGCCATGAATCGCTCGATGATACGGCTCGTTTCTTCGCGCACCCGCGCGAGTTCGTAGCGAATTTTTTCGTGATGCCGTGCAAGAAGCTGAGTAACCTCAAGCCAGGAAGCGTTCAGGATAACGGTTGCCGCCGTCGGCGTTGAGGGCGCATAGTCGGAAGCGTATTGTGCGAGCGGTACGTCTTGGTCGTGACCGATGGCGCAGATGGTGGGTACAGGGAACTGCGCGATGGCACGAACTACTTGTTCATTGTTGAATGCTTGGAGACTTTCAAGTGAGCCGCCGCCACGAACAATAACGAGACAGTCAAGGTCTTGGGTGCGCATTTTTTCGAACGCTTCCAGCAAATCTTGGACTGCGGCAACACCCTCAACGCGCGAATCGACAAGGTGTACCTGATATCCGAACGCGCCGAGGTTATTCGTGAAGTCATGGATCACCGCGCCCGTCTTTGAGGTAATGAGGCCTATCTTGCGCGGATACTTTTTGAGTTCTCGTTTTCGCTCTGGTGCAAAAAGCCCTTCTGCCGCAAGCTTCTTCTGCAGTTCGTCATACGCTTTTTTGAGCGCACCTTCACCGGCGTATTCTACCGCATGTGCACGGAACGCATACCGTCCACTCGGTTTATAGATTTCGGAATGCCCCGTAATAATCACCTCCGTGCCCGCTTCCATCTTTATGTTGTAGTTCACATAGTCGCGCTGCCACATAAAGGCACTCAGGGTCGCGTTCGCCTGCGGATCCTTGAGGGCAAAGTAGACAGCCACACCCTGCTCTTTGACACTCACCACTTCCCCTTGCACGCGCGCTTTTGTCACCTCAAGCGTTTTATTAACTTTGGTGAGGTAGGCGTCGACAGTCATTGCGTCCGGCGCAGGCTTTGCTACCTCCTGAAGCGTCGCATCAGAAAGGATTGCCGACGCATTGCCCTCTGCGTCAATATCTTCAACAAGCGGCATAAGCGCTGATGCACCGCCTTTTTCTTTCTTTACTCTAGCTGGCTTTGCCGCTGCGCGTGCAAGCGATTCCTCTGCCAGTACTTGTAAAAACTCCGGGTCTGCCGTTTCGCCGCGCGCCATAGCCGCACTCGTCATCATCAAAATATCCGCACCAAACTCTGCAATCTTCGCAGGCCCGACACCTTTCACCGCACGAAGCTCATCGGCATCGCGCGGCATCACCGCCACAATCATATCGAGTGTCGCGTTTGAGAAGATATGAAAACGCGGCACACCTTTGAGGTCTGCGATGCTGCCTCGCCACGCGTGAAGCTCTTCTCGTAACACAGAATGACTATAGCATATTTCATGTTCTTCGCCCTAACGCTGGATTCCTCCTGAATGACAAAAGTTACAAGCAATGTTCTGGAGAAACAGATACATAAATCTACGTGGATTTAACTACGTATATATCTAAAACCATATTCGTTACTTTTGTCATCCAGAAGGGATCCAGAGTCTTTACTTTACAAAGTAAAGTACCTGCGTATACTTATCACTGTACTAAGTAAAGTTATAGAAAATATATGAACCCATTTGAAAATGCTCTTGCGCAGCTTGAGCGCGCAGCATCACTTACCCAGTTCCCTACATCATTCATCGAACGCATGCAGCACCCCGACCGCGAAGTGACCGTATCAATCCCCGTCGTCATGGACGACGGCTCCACGAAATTCTTCGAAGGCTACCGTGTGCAACACAACAACCTCCGCGGCCCGTACAAAGGCGGCATCCGTTTCCACCCTGACACCAACATCGACGAAGTCCGTGCGCTCTCACTCTGGATGACGCTCAAAACAGCAGTTGCAGGCGTCCCGATGGGAGGCGGCAAAGGCGGCGTCACGGTAAACCCGAAAGTGCTCAGCCTTCGTGAACAAGAAGCGCTTGCACGAGGCTGGACAAAGGCAATGGCAGACGTCATCGGCCCGAAGAAAGACGTCCCCGCTCCCGACATGAATACGAACGGTCACCTCATGGATATTATGAGTGAGGAATACGCACGCCTGACTGGCAACACCACGCGCGCAACCTTCACCGGGAAGCCCGTCGGCAAAGGCGGCTCACTCGGTCGAGAGCGCGCAACGTCACTCGGCGGGTTCGTTGTCTTCGATGCACTTCGTGAACAGTATAATCTTGCTCCAGGTGCCACCGTCGCTATTCAAGGCTTCGGCAATGTTGGCGGTATCGCTGCGGAAATCTTCTACGCACACGGCTACAAAGTAGTTGCCGTCTCCGACTCACGTCATGCGGTGAAAAATGATGCAGGCATCGACATTCCCGCACTCGTTGCACACAAAAAAGCAACGGGCACCTTCGAAGGATTTGAAGGCGTCACCTTCATCGACCCATCTGAAATCATCACTTACGATGCTGACATACTCATCCCTGCCGCAACTGAAAACCAGATAACCGAAGAAAATGCGAATGGCATAAAAGCACAACTCATCCTCGAACTCGCCAACGGCCCCACAACTCCTGAAGCAGACGACATTCTCTTCGCGCGAGGCATACCCGTCGTGCCTGATATTCTCGCAAATGCAGGAGGTGTCACCGTCTCAACATTTGAGTGGGAGCAGAATCTTAAGAACGAACAGTGGTCAGAGGAAGTTGTAAACGAGCGCCTCACACAGCTCATGCAAGCTTCAACGAAAGAAGTTGCTGCAATCGCCAAAGACCTCGGCACCGACCTCCGCCGCGCCGCATTCATCCTCGCCCTCACCCGTCTCGAAAAAGCCGCAGCTACACAAGCATAACAAACATGCACAAACACCCGCAATCATGCGGGTGTTTGTTGTTGCTAGAGACCAGAACCTTACCAAGACAAGTTAATGTTCTTAATTGGATCTGGTGACGTTACTGAAAAGGAGCCTGAGGTTGAGTCGTTGCCCAAGTATTGCCACTGCGCGGTAATCACCGTCCCCTCCTTATCACTTGAAGTTAGCGTTCCTGAACAGTCGGCGTTTTCAGTAAATTCAGCATGGAGACCAGTAGCTGCATCATACACGAGAGATTCTTGTCCATCACTTGTGCGTTTCCAAACAGCAGTATCCCCGCCTGACGTCCAGAGACTCACATTTCCAGGATCGCCAATCTTACCCTCTGCCACAATCTGTCCGCCACTCTTTAAATCAACAACTCGCGTATAGATACCGGCACGTATTTTTGTTTCTTGCTTTACCGCAAAGAGCGTCTCTGCTACACCGTCCTCACACATCACTTCCCCATTCGCACCAAGCACAGAACATGAAGCATGTATGAGCTGCGTTGACGCAACTCCCGGCAAGGTCATCACCATACCTGAAACAAGCCCCAGTGCTGTCTGCATGGTACGAGGTTCAGTTTTTGCTGCGGAACTTACTCCTTTCATAGCAACGGCTAGACTCTCGAGCAAAGGTAGCGTTCTCGCGCTATCGACTGAATAATGTTGACTGAGTGGTTGTTTTTGTACTTTATGGCACACTAAAACTCCATCTCCCACGTACTGATTATTTTTGCTTTTTGTTGTAACTTCTGCAGACGTTTGATTCTCTAAACTACTATTTGAGATAGTCTTGAACACAACAGCCCCAATGCCCAACAAGACAACAACGAGCAATGTACTATATATTATTTTCATAGAATGTTCCCCGTATAGTATCATACATGACTTAAATCCAGAATATTCCATACTCACCACTAATGATACCCAAACAATGCGGGAGTGGCCGCGGGAATATGTACACAAAAAAGCACCCTGCCGCAGCAGGGTGCACTATCGCGCTTAGGCGCTTATCCTTGTGCCGAAGCACCGGATGAAGGCTCACGCGCGAAGTTGTATTCCGGCGCCTCGCCATCGAGGAAGTCCGGAAAAAAGGTGAGTTCAAGCTCCCAATCACCGCCAACAGTACCGGGAAGCTCGAAAAGCAGTTTGCTAAACGCTTCGTCGAGCACGCTTTCGATACCGCTTGCGCCAATGTTTTTCGCAAAGGCACGCCGTGCGATTTCGGCGATGCAGTCTTCGTGCCACACCGACGTCACATGCATCGACTCCAAGAGCTTAGCGTACCTCCGCACAGGGGAACGTGATGATGAACGAAGAATGTTCTCGAGGTCCTGCACTGAGAGCGGCTGCATGAGCCGCACAGAAGGAAATCGCCGCATGAACTCAGGTATCATCCCAAACCGAGTAAACTGTTCGGACGTAACCGAAGTCAGCGGCGCTGCTTTCGAACGCTGTGCCGTGAAGCCAATGCCCCCTCCTCGCGTATCCGCCGCATGCTTCTCGTACAAATCGGGAAATGCCCCGGTTGCCACAAAGAGTATGTTCTTGGTGGAAAAGGGAACTTTTTCAACTTGCTTCGTTTCTGAATTTACCCGATCAAGGATGAATGTTCTGCCCTCCAGGATTTTCAAAAACGACTGCTGCGCCGATTCACCACCGACATCCCCAGGGAGACCGCCCATGCGACGAATCTTGTCGACCTCATCCAGATGGATAATGCCGAACTCCGCATTTTTGAGCGAACCTGCTTTCGTGATGAGGTCATAGACGCACTGCTCTGCCTTGGCGCCGATGTAGCCTGCCTTCGTGACGGTGCTCGTATCGAAGGTGACTATCGGAACATCAAGCAGTTGTGCAAGCGTTTCAAGCATGAGGGTTTTCCCCGTGCCTGTCGGCCCCGCGATGAGCACGTTGTGCTTGGGCACCATATCGCGCATTGTTTCCGGGAGTGAATGCCGATGCATGTGTTGCCACGCTGCAATCGAAAGCATTCGTTTTGCGTCGGACTGACCGATAACCACTTCAGAGAGGTGCCGCTCGATCCATTCCGGTGTTTGTTTGTGCTCTGCCTTCACGCTAGGTGCCGGGAGACATAACGTTTCTTGCTCCAGCGCCCGCCGTGCACATTCTGGGCAAATGCGCACATGGTCCATGTACTTCGCATCATAAATCATGCGAGCACGAACATTCCCAAAAAATACCTCCGACGACCCTCTGACACGG
>MFMN01000006.1:0-9630 GCA_001783515.1 Candidatus Kaiserbacteria bacterium RIFCSPLOWO2_12_FULL_50_10
TCTTGCGCAACTTCAGCGACCTCAACGCCCGTACTTGCGGCGAGGGTTCGCAGCACTTCGTCGGCTTGCGCCGCTTCTTCGCCTTTCACTTGCCCTGACGTTGCTTCGCCACGAACAATACGGAGGAGTTGCGAAAGGTCGTCGTTTGAGAAGTAATCGATAACCACACGACCACCGTAGTCGGTCTTCGCAATCTGCACTTTGGTACCGAGCGTATCGCTAAAGGTGCGTTCCATTTCTTTGAGCTCGGGCTCGAGATCCTTCCATGACTTCTTGCGCACTTTATCGGTCGCGATTTGTCGACACAAGTGCTCGACTTCGCGCACGGAGAGTTTCTTGAGTATCGTCTCACGGAAAACGACTTCTTGTTCTTCCGGACGATCTTTGAGCATAAGGAGCGCACGCGCGTGTCCGTCGGAAAGTTCATTGCGACGAAGTGCATCGAGTACGTGTTCAGGGAGTCCAAGCAAGCGAATCGAGTTGGCCACGAATACGCGACTGCGCCCCATACGCTTCCCGATTTCGGTGTGATTCAGTCCGAACTGCGCCGCAAGCTGGTTGAAGGCAAGTGCTCGGTCGACGGGGTTCAGGTCTTCACGCTGGAGGTTTTCGATAATCGCAAGCTCAAGCTTCATGAGCTCGGTTTCTTTGCCTGAACGAATAATCACCGGCACTTGTGAAATCCCCGCAAGCTTCGATGCGCGGAGTCGTCGTTCACCGGCAATGAGTTCATACTGGGTACGGAACGCACCATTGTCGAGGGTAATTTCGTTACGGGTCACCACAAGCGGCTGCAAGACACCGTACATACGAATAGATTCCGCAAGTTCTTGCAGTTTATGCTCGTTAAATTCTTTACGCGGCTGGTACGGATTCGGGACAATCTTCTCAACCTCTACCCAGAAAATCGAGTTTGTTTCGTATGCGGATTCCACTTCTTTGGTATCGACAACTTCGTGCAATTGGTCTGACATGCGCCGAGTATACCACGGGCTCGAAACAAACAAAAAAGCCCCAGCACGCGACTGAGGCTTCCGAGAATATATCTCTCACCAAGGACCTTCCGCACTTCCTCGCCCCGCAAGGAGCGTCTCAAGCGGCATACCCACCAGTGCCGCAAACATGTTCTGCACTTGTGGCGGCAGGTCGGGAAGATACGCGCGGACGCGATTGCTTCGGGCGAGCTTCGTAGAAATCTTATACGCTTTTATTTGCCCCGGCGGATTCCCGTTCGGGTCGCAGCAAAGCTCATATACCTCGTCGCCAACTTTTATCTCGGACATGCATTGCATACAGATACTCCTTTTGTGAAAAGAAAAGAACAAAACGCCTGTCACATGACAGTTTCTTATATAATCATAAAAGAGAGGACTCGGCAACTATGTGCCGAATCGACGTTTCCGCGTCGTATACTCTACAATCATTGCATCGAGTTCCTGCTCAGAAAATGCTGGCCAAAGTGTTTTGGTAAAAAAGAGCTCGCTGTACGCCGATTGCCAGAGTAAAAATCCTGAGAGACGCTCTTCCCCGCCCGTACGAATAATCATATCCGGCGCAGGCATGTCGCACGTCCACAAATTTCGCGCAATGCTTTCTTCGGTGATGTCCTCGCCTTGCCGCTGCGCCTCTTGTGCAGCATGTACAATCTCCGCATGTCCGCCGTAGGAGAGGAGAAGCCATATGGTCGTCGCTGGATGTTCAGGGTTACGCGATTCAATAGCACGCATGATGTTCTGTGCGTCGATTGCGAAACGTTCTAGCTGTCCACAGAAACGAATCGCCGTCTCGCCACGCCTGCCATGAAGGAGCAGAAACTTCTCAAGACGCGGTGCTCCTTTTACAAAAAGCCTCATAAGACCATCCACCTCGAGCGTGTCCCGTCGCCAATTTTCTGTTGAAAATGCATAACAAGCAATATGTGGGACCGCACGCACCATAAGCGCCTCAAGTATTCGTTCGAGGTTTTCGAGTCCTGCTTCGTGGCCGCGAAGGGTTAGCTGTCCTTGTTCTTTTGCATAGCGCCGGTTGCCGTCGAGTATAAGACCGATACAGGTTGGATGGGTAGATGCTTTGTCCATACTTTTGTGTGAAAAATCAGTATGCCACGATGAAAAAATTTTGCACCTCGTGGTACACTGCGCTCATGACGTACGATATTCTTGCTATTGGTGACATCACGATTGATGACTTCATCGAATTAAATCCGCACGAAGCACGCGTCGACCGCGACGAAGCAGGGCGCGAGCGACTTTCGATGGCGTTCGGCGAAAAGGTTCCGTATCTTCGTTCGGTTATTGTGCCGGCGGTGGGGAACGCGCCGAATGCTGCTGTTGCTGCGGCACGTCTTGGCCTCCACAGCGCACTCGCCTCAAATATTGGTGTTGACCGACGTGGCAAAGACTGCCTCGAGACACTCCGCCGCGAAGGTGTCCACACCCCGTTCGTTACTCAGCACGAGCACAAAGTAACCAACTATCACTACGTGCTTCGCTACGGTGCGGAGCGCACCATACTCATTAAACACGAAACCTACCCGTATCGTATGCCTGCGCTTCCCCAAGTTCCGCGCGCGATATACTTCTCATCCGTTGGCGAGGACGCGCTGCACTTTCATCACGAGATTGCCGCGTACTGCGCACAGCACAAGGATGTGAAGCTCACCTTCCAGCCAGGAACCTTTCAGCTCCGCCTTGGCTTCGAAGCACTCCGCGACCTCTACGCGACGACAAATCTTTTCGTGTGTAATGTCGAAGAAGCACAGCAGCTTCTAGACACCGCAGAAAAAGACGTACCAGCACTCATGCGCGCAATTGCGAAGCACGGCCCGCGCACGGTGTGTATTACCGACGGCACGCGCGGCGCCTATGCGCTCGATGAAGAGAACGCTGCATGGTTCTGCCCGGCATATCCTGACCCGAAGCCGCCGCTCGACAGAACAGGTGCCGGCGACTCGTTCGCATCGACCGTGACCGCGATGCGTCTCCACGGCCTGCCACTCCATGAAGCACTCCGCTATGGCCCTATCAACTCTATGAGCGTGGTGCAGTACATTGGCGCGCAAGAAGGCCTCCTTACCCGCGAGACGCTCGAAGCATTTCTCAAGAACGCGCCAGAAACCTACCAGGTGCAGCGTATTGGATAATCGCACTGTTTGACAACAGCGCTCGTTATGGCAATGTAATGGTGTTTGTACCTTCAAAGGAGAGCATCATGCACGAAGCGCAATTTCTCGCCAGCGTTCGCACCTTTGATCAAAGTGACGCCATCAATACCATTGGGCAAACGCTGATAAAAGACTTTCATCAACGCGGAGTCGCACTCACCGTGGCGCAATGCACCATCATTGACACGACCACGAACACACCTCGCATGTGGATATTCTGCGATGACCTCGCTACACCGATTGAGGAGATGATTACTGCAATGCAGCGCCCTAAAAGCGCCGCAACGTATGCTCTCGCAGAGTTGTCGCAACGAATAATTGTTGAAACGGATGGGAACACCAAGGCCGCTCATCTCTTTCTTTTTATTCTTCTCTACCACCTCGGGCATCTGACCTTCGCGGAAACTATGCAAAAACTGCACGAGCACCATATCGTGCGTTAAAAAATCGGCCCTTGTGCCGATTTCTTTTTGTCTCCGCTATTCTCGTATGCGCCAGCCTTGACGGAAGAGCGACACCACAAGTACTGCGAGTACACCTGCGGTACCTGCGAGAATACTGCCGCCGATTATCGGGTTCACTTGCGCGGTGCCGATGGTGACGTAGCGCATGAGGTCGATGATATGGAAGAGCGGATTTGCGAGTGTAATACTTCGTACTGTCCCCGTAAGCAAGTCGAGCGAGTAGAACATCCCGCCGAGGTACGTGAGCGGTGTCAGGACGAATGTCGTAAAGACACCGAGCTGCTCAAACCCTTGCGCCCAGAGTCCGACAATAAGTCCTGCGAGTGCAAAAACGACCGCGATGCCGATTCCTGTCGCAAGGAAAAGGAATGGGTGCGTAATTGTCACTGCGCCAAATGCAGTGCCAATAAGCAGCGCGCCGGTTCCAATAAGGACCGAACGTACCGTCGATGCCGCAACGTAACTAAACACCATTTCGCCGTATGAAAACGGCGCAACGAGAAGTTCATGAATCGAACGAGTCCACCGCGCAAAGTAAAGCGAGCTTGAAGAACTTTCAAACGCCGCCATAATCATGTAGAGCGTCAGAATACCCGGAAAGACAAATGAAAGATATGAGACGCCTGCAATCGTGTCGATAGAGCGCCCGAGTACCGTCCCAAAAATAAAGATGAAAAGTGTTGCCGAAATAAGCGGCGCCGCAAACGTTTGCACCTTCACGCGCCAGATGCGTTTGAGTTCACGTTGCAAGAAAGTGAGAATGCCAATTGTGTTCATAATTTAGTTATACGTTATGAATTTGTCATCCTCGGGCGCTATGAAAGTAAGGAGCGATAGCGACTATTCTTTCAAGCGAACCGGGGATCCAGGCTGATGAACAATGCTTGTAATCCTGGATCCCCGGTTGCATTGAAAATATACTACGCTCTCGCTTCGTTATTTTCATATGCCCCGAGGATGACAATTCTTTGTGGTTATTGAGCGGTGACCTACGCGTGCATGTTACCGGTAATACGAAGATACGCGTTCTCTAAGGTGTCGCCGTCTTTAATAAATTCCTCCTTCATTGCGTCCGCAACTATTTTCCCGCCGTTAATGATAGCGATGCGGTCGCAGAGATATTCAACCTCTTCAAGATAATGCGAGGTAAGCACAATGGTTACCCCTTTGGCGCTGAGCGCTTTAAGATGCTTCCACAGTTCGTGACGCTGCTCAACATCAACACCAGCCGTTGGCTCGTCGAGAATAAGCACCTCGGGCTCATGTACCATCGCACGCGCCAGCATCACGCGACGCTTCATGCCGCCGGAGAGATGCTGGAATTGTTTGTCTTTATGCGCCTGTAAATCGAATTGGGTGAGGAGCTCATCGACACGACGAGTCCGTGTCTCTTTGCTAAGCCCATAATACCCACCCATGAAATCAATAATCTGTCGTACGGTCGAAAAAATATCAACGTTAAACTCCTGCGGTGAGAGACCGATTTTCGTGCGTGCCTCGCGGTAATTCGCAACTACATCAAGCCCTGCAATTTTCAGTATCCCACTCGACGGCATCGCGATACCCGTAAGACAATGAATCGTTGTAGATTTTCCTGCACCGTTTGGCCCCAAGAGCCCAAAAAATTGACCGCGCGGCACCACGAGGTCGATCCCCTTCACCGCTTCTACACCTGTACGGTACCTTTTGGTAAAGTCTTTTATTTCTATGATATGTTCCATTAGTTCACAATGTACACTAATTACTGCATGCATGCAAATATTACGCGGCACCGTCATTTTTTGTCGCAAAATGTTCAAGCGCGTACGTAAGTGAGCCGTTCACTTTCTTGCCTGGATTGAAAATATTTTGTGGGTCAAAGATGCGTTTTACTTCTTTGAAGATCTCGTTCATGGCATGCCCAAACATACGCTCGACAAACGGTGTACGAATGATGCCGTCGTTGTGCTCTCCCGCCATCGCACCACCATAGGCAAAGACCAGCGAGAACACGCGATCGGCGAGTTCCAGCACTTGGTGACGCTCATGTTCATCGCGCATGTCAACAAGCGGAATGAGGTGGAAATTGCCATCGCCAACATGCCCCGCCAGAGTGTAGGTGAGGAAATATTCTGCAAGGAGCGCACGAAGCTCCGGCAAAAACTGCGCGAGTTTCTCGACCGGCACAATGATGTCATCAATAAACGGAGCAACACGATGCTCGCCATGTGCATGGGTGCGCAGCATATCAAAACTTGCGCGACGAATATGCCAGTAATCATCACATTCTTCTGGCTCGAGCACTGCGCAACAAGTTGGACTGTGTGCGGTGACGGCCGCATGCGCCCGTGCGGTGCGCGCAGCAACTTCGGAAGCGTCATCGCCCGAAACTGTTACAATAATCGTGAGCGAGGAATCAATGGTCGTCACAATCCCGCGTGTCGCTTCGGGCATATGCTTTACCGCGAGCGCGTAGGTGTTTTCGTCGAACGCCTCGATGCGCGATGCCCCTTCTGCACGGAGTGCAAGCACAACTTCGGGAAGTATATCGAGTGAGCCAAGAGTAATGATGAGCGCTCGTTCATATTTCGGCAGAGGCACCACACCAAGCGTCACGCGCGTCATAAGCCCGAGCGTACCTTGCGAGCCGACAATAAGTTTCCCGATATCGAAACGTTCACCATCCCACACATCCCACAGAAAATAGCCTGAAGAATTTTTAGAAACCTTTGGACGCGCTGCAGCGATTGCGTCCTTGTGCGTTTCAAGAAGTGCTCGAAGTGCTCGATAGATTTCACCTTCCCGGGTTTGCGTAGCACAAACGGCGTCAAGCTCTGCTGTTGTGAGTGGTTGCGTCTCCATCAAACTACCATCGTCGAGCACAAGTCGTACCGAGCGCACATACCGGTTTGTATTTCCATAGCCAAGCGAATATTCGCCGCCAGCATTGTTGGCAACCATACCGCCAACCGTACACAAGTCCTTCGATGCAGGGTACGGCGGCAACATAAGCCCGTGCGCGGTCAGCACCTTCTCAAGGTCACGATAATAGACGCCAGGCTCGACGTCGATGCGCGTTTCCCCAGAAGCTTCATACAACTCGCCGAGCGTATGCAAATACTTCACAACATCGACGACAATACTCTCGGTAAGTGCGCCGCCGTCCATACCGGTACCTGCTGCGCGTGCGGTGAGTGAGAGCGTCGGGTCAATGACCTTTCGCTTCGCAACAGCGCTCACCAGTTTTACAACCTCACTTTCACTGTGCGGCGCAATAATCGCACGCGGACGAACCTCAAACAAACTCGCGTCACACGACGCAATAGTAAGCGAGCCCTCATCAAGAGAGACGTCACCAACACTCAGCGACTTTAGTTCATCTACCATACTCATACTAGCAACCATACCACTACTCATCGAAAACAACGTGTGCAGAACACCCCTTCGTAATCTGTGCTATAGTTATCACAATGTATAGGTCAAGCGGCTCACGTCTTTTTTCCTCTTTTTTACTCGGCATCCTTATTGCAAGCGCGTCTTTTGTCTCTGCGGAAGAACAGTCTTCCGCGGTCACGGTAACCATCGATAACGCGCCGCCACAAGTCACAAGTATTGCACTCTCCTCTGCCCCGTATGGCAACCCTGAGTACGCAGGCGGTATTACTCCAAACGTCGGCACGACCACCTTCCATATTACCGGTGTCGTACTCGACCCCAATGGTGAAAACAATATCGCCACCACCTCCGCCGTTTTCTACCGCACCGACCTCGCCGCAACCTCATCGTGCAGTGCGTTTTTAAAAAACTGCTATCGCGCGCTCTGCACCATCGACACCGCCTACGGCTCTTCTGCCGAAGCACGCTATACCTGCCCTATCGAACTCGCCTCATGGGCTGATGCAACCGGCGAAGGTGGCGCCTACGCAAGCTCCAGCTGGACCGCCTACGTTGCAGCGAGCGACCTTACCGGCACTGCGGGGAACGCAACCGAAACCACCGAAGTGAACTCACTCCTTGCCTTAACGGTCCCTGGCGACTTCGACTACGGCGAGCTCGCTATTGGCGCCACGACAACCGCCGCAAATGCCGTCGAAATGATTATTGCCCAAGGCGGCAACACCGCAGCAACTATCGCCGTCCGCGGTACGAGCCTTGCCTGCTCTGTCGCCGGCTCCATTCCGGTAGAAAATCAGCACTGGTCGCTCGATCGCGCTGCGTGGGATGCATCAGAATCATTCTCGCTTGCCACAACGGCAACCTCAACCGAACTGCATCTCGCACGAAGGGTAAGCGAATCGCTCATTGCAACCTCGTCGCTCTTCTTCACCCTTAAAATTCCTGACACGGGCGTTGGCGGCACCTGTACCGGACTCATCTACGTTGATGCCCTCGCTTCGACCAATGTCGGCACCCTCATCGACAGCCGCGTCAAGGGCGTGCGCTACGCTTCAAAAAAACGCGCTGACGGCGTGACGAATGGCGATGGCGTGTTTGTGAGACTTCCCGACGATACAGTCACCTTCAGTATCGGCTCAGCAGTTCTCGGTTCGATCTCGCGCAACGGCGCAACCCAAAGCGAATTCATTTTCCCACAAGACCTCGTCGGCGTCGCTCGCAGCAACGTCACCGACGCCCGTGTAACCCGCATCGCCCGCTTCCTCCAGTCGCTCGATGAGGACCAAGATGTCAGCAACGGTATACAGATAAGCGACGCGGTGCATGCCGCCATCAAGCGTCGCAATCTCAATATTCAAACCGCAAAAGACGCCGACCTCCAAAAAGCAGTTCGAGATGCGTACAAAGGACGCAACCTCGTCAGTGCTGCAGCCGCCCAAGCCCACCTCCTCGAAACCACAAAACTCTTCGACCCCGAAGCGTTCGACTGAAAAAATCCTCGACATATGTCGAGGATTTTCTCGTTCCTATTCTATAAGCATAACTGCAATATATGCGAGCCCTACCGCTACAGCTGTGACAACTGAGCACGGGAAGCTCAGGAGTGCAACAACCGCAAATGCGGTGACGAACATCGCAAGGAAGAGTATGTTGCTTGCGCGAACGACATGATAGTCTTGCTCTCTTGCACGGAACACTTCAAGTAAGATTCTTCCGAACATCATAAGGGCGAACGCAATGAGCCAAGGGATTCGACAATCATGCGGGGCGGGCGCTTCCTTTGTTTTTTCAATCGCAGCCGTCGCCAGCGATGCCTCCTCGGTACTTGTTGCTTCTACCGCTATATCTTCGTCGCCGAGTACTCGTGCGACAGCTTTGGTTCCCGCATTGTAGATGGTGGCGACGTTTGTCGCGACGTCACCCATGAAATCCGCAACCGTACTGTCGCCGAGCACGCGCGGCTCTGCACCGGTACCGCTCCCACCGACGCCGAAGCTACCGCTTCCGCCGCCCGTGCTCGTGGTACCACCAGAACTTCCGGTACCGCCACCACTTCCATCAGTGACCGCTTCCCCACCATCCCAGCCGACTTCGATATCGAACTGTGTGGTTTTTCCTTGATACGCATCAGCAGCACTCGTGCGGAATGTTGCACCGAAGGTATAGGTTTTTGTTTCGTTTGACGCAAGCGTTCCGAGAAGTACTGAGCTTGTTGCGTAATACGCGGCGAGTGTTCCGTTAAAATGTGATGCCGACGATATAATAGTAAGGTCAATCGCATCTTCAAGTCCGCCAGAGACAGTTGACGTTGCACGGGTGTAGAGAGTGTGTGCGACTGCATCGGTATTGGTGACAGTTACCGTCCGCGATACCGTTGCACCCGGCATAAACTGCGCCTCACCAAAGAGCGGCGAGTTTTGAAACTGGACCGAAAGCCCCGCCGCCTGCGTGACAAGTGGAAGCGCAAACAGTACTGCAAGTATGTATAATGTTATGAGTCTCATGATTTTTTGCTTTAACGCTGGATCCCGTCAGGATGACAAAAGTGAAATGTAACGTTTTTGATTGATTTCTGCGTTAAACCCACGTGGATTTAACTACTTATTTCTCTAAAACAACATGCGGCCT
>MFMN01000006.1:9662-20477 GCA_001783515.1 Candidatus Kaiserbacteria bacterium RIFCSPLOWO2_12_FULL_50_10
TTTGTCATCCTGGAAGGATCCAGGCGATTACCCTTCAAACTTCTCTCCTGCAACAACTGGGGCGGCGGCTTCCTGCTCGACTTCTTCTACCACTTCTTCCACAACTTCTTGGACGACCTCTTCTTGCACCTCTTCCTCAATTTCTTCAACGGCGTCTTCTTGCGCCTTTTCTTCAGGTTCTTCCACCGCTTCTTCCTCGGCCTCTTCTTCGACTTCTTCTACCACCTCAGATTCAGAAACCTCTTCCTCATCGTCTGCTTTTTCTTCAACATCAGCATCTGCAGGATCATCGACAACCTCTTCTATGAGCGGCTCGTCATCGGGCTCTACAACAATTTGTTCATCTTCTTTTATTGCTTCTTCCGCAATCACCTCCTCAACGCTGTCGGTCTCACTCTTTTCTTCTTCCTCCCCATTATCAACAAGCAGGGTAATCGCTGGATCATCGAGTGAGAGCGCCTTCATACTTCGTACTGCGCTAGGCGCCACAGGGAATATATTTTCTGCGCCAGGCGTAGGGTTTGTAATTCCCCAGTTTTCTGAATTGGGAATTCTGGAATATGTCTCATTATTTTCGAGCGACACATATGTCGTCGTTGAAACAACTGTCGAACTGCTGTCATATAGTTCAATTGACGAACCTGTATTCACCAATCTATTACCAACACAATGTCTAACTGCAAGATATCCACCAGGCACTATCTCTGTACTACCCCCTTCCAGAAGTGGTGCCATGCGATTCCCCGGGGCGCTGTCGCAGGTGCTAATTATCTGTTGTGGAGTCTTTGTACCTTCGCGAACGCTCCACCCATTCAAATCCACCGACTGCGTTCCTGCATTATAAATCTCAACCCACTCACTAGCAGTACTGCTAGCATTCGCATATATCTCATTCAAAACAACAGTCGCTGTTGGTTGCGGTGCATTTGGATCGGTAAAGGTAAACGTCAGTGTCGACGACGCAGTGAAGCCGCCTTGTCCTTGGGTGAAATTTTGTTGCCAGGCTTCGGTGACGATAGTGACGGCGCAGTTTGCAACGGCGCCTTGTATGCCTACCGTGTGTTCTCCCGAGAACTGGTTTTGTGTCGCCGTAAACGTAACGCCGCTGCATGTTGTTGATGCGGTGCCCACACTGAAGTTTGGTGTTTGTGTGCTTTCATCATCGATTGCGAAGGTGAATGATGTCGCGCTCGGTGCAAGACTCGTCGTTGTTGCACTCATAGTAAATGCAATCCGTCCTGCGCTCATGATTGCACCACTCACCTCTTCGTCACTAAAATACGCGTGCGTGGTGAGCGGCGCAGTGAGGAGAAGTATGGTGAGAAGAAGTTTTTTTATCATACAGTTTCTTTGTTTTTCTTTTCTTCGCGGTGACGGCGGATGATGGCGACAATTTTTGCAAGTTCATCGAGGACGATGTACGCAACGGGAATGCCGACAAGCAGGAAGAAGCCGAGCGGCTGCTTTGCGAAATCGAGAAGATAGCCGAGGTATGGAATAGCGAAGAGGACTTTGCCGAAAATGTGCTGTGGGCTTACGGTGACGAAGTCGTCAGTGTCGTTGGCATCGCCGCGCGTGACGAATGAGCCGTCGTCGTTTTGCAACACAATACGGTGAGTTGTGGGATGCTGTGCGGCAGCATCCGTTTTAAAGGTGATAACATCACCCGCAGCGTACTCTGTGCGCGGCAGAAGAAAGGCAACCGAACCTGTGGGGATCGTTGGTTCCATTGAGCCTGAGAGCACGAGTTTTGCCGTAAAGCCGCCAATTGAAAGTGAGGAGAGCACGAACAGTACACCGACGAACGCGAGTGCTGAGATTATAAGGGTGTGAATAGTTTTCATCATGTTGATTGTTTTGACTCTGGATTCCTCCTGAATGACAAAAGTAACGGGCAGTGTTTAAGACTACTGAGTAGTTAAATCCACGTTGCCTTAAGTACCTAGTAATTTTAAACACTACATTTCCCTTTTGTCATCCTGGAGGGATCCAGGCGCTGAAGCACAAAGCCTCATCATTGCTCTCAAATATATTGAGAGCAACATAAAGATATGTGTTACTGAGGAATTGGTCCCGCACAAGTAAACGAACTATTGTTCGATACCTGCTCGGCATACACAATCATATCAGCGACGTATGAACCACCTTGGGTTGTCATACTGCCACCATCACAGGTGATAGTTGAGCCTGCTTCGCCAGGATAAATTGACGCACTACCTGAGGGATTTGCTCCAATAGTACCTGCACACCATGCAACAGCAATGTGACCGCTGTTACTTGGATGCGAGGCGCCAAGAATTGTTCCGCCAGTACTGTCGCCATAGCGAACACCTGACAATTCTTCGAGCTTCGTTGGTGACGGTGTAAGCATTGGCTCGTTTGCGGGATCCCACCTTCTATTGAAGTTGTCGTCACGCCATACGAGCGTATGAATTTCCTCACCAGCATTGTTTATGTTTGTCGTTACCGTACCGGTATTGAAACAAACATATGCCGACTCGGCTGTGTTGTCGTTATGTAAGCTAAGATGACGCACGCCACGGTCTCCAGGAACAATATTTGAAAAATTGAAAAACTTTCCATATGACTGCCCTGCATCCCATGCGTCTGCCAAAGTTCCAGCGGGCGCACCATTGAATACAAACCCAACACTATCGAGTGAAATACCCGTAAACGTACCAGCCGTGAAGACGTTTCCTACCGAGCTTTCGCTGTCGGTGAAGAATGCGCCCGTCACGCCCGTATAGGCAACCGCCCCTGTGAATCCGATGACCGCAATACTACGTAATATCGAATACATATAATTTTAGGTTAGATTATGGAAGGAACGGGTTTGTCGGGTTGTTTGTTGCCTGTTCAACATCGTATGTAAGAGAAACATTAACAGTTGCATTTTGTGCTTGGTTGCCAACGTTAGACCCATCACATGTGACAGGACTTCCCGCAACGAGATCACCCAAACAAGCATTTCCACTAACTATAATTTCTTCCCCTGCAGTAAGCGGAGTAGTTGCCGTATAGACAATAGTACGGACCCCCGCCACTACGGAGTCTGAAACTGCGGTCATTGGAACAGCAGCTCCTGTAAGCTGTTTAGTGATCATTGTAGCAACATCATACGCTCCTACGAGAGGACTTGCTGCTTCATCGATAACAACAGTTGCCTTAAACCAAGTATCTCCTCCAACTGGCTTTAATTTGTGACTAAAGTTCTTCATATCGCCCGGAAGAAGACCTGTCATTGCGCCAGATACAAGTGTAAATGTTCCATTTGAGTCTGCTGACCCCTCCCCAGCACCTTTGACATCAAGTTTCAATGTTGCTGCAGTAAAAGTGTTGGCACCTGATGTTTCAGAATCTGAGAAGAATGCGCCGGTTGCGCCGAGCGTGGTGCCGGCTGCGATTGCGATAACGGCAATCGGGAGTGCGATCTGTTTGATCATATATTTGTTTTTTATTGTTATACTAAAGAATAATGCAGTCGCCCTTGCACTCGACAAAGTTAGTCGCCTCGGGTGTCGTTCGCACCTCTTTTGTGACTATTCACTAGTATACAGAAGCAAGATAAAGCAAATGTGAAATAAAAATAAAGGAAAAATAAAATCGACTGTTGCACCACACAAAATACCACTTCCGCAAGTGGTATTTTGTGTGGTCTACTCATGTTATTTTGGGGAGAGCTCTTTTTCCCATGCGGTTGCTATGGTTTCGAGGGTTTCTTGTGCGGTGAATTTTGTGGTGCCGTCTCTATATGAGGCGAGGTAATTTTCAGCCAGACGGAGCATTTCTGCGGCGTTTTCGTGCGTGAAAAATTGTACCGGCACGGCTGCGGTAGGGCGCGTAGCGCTGTGCTCGCGAGAGAGCGTATCGTCGCGGGCTGCAGCAACGAGTGATGCACCATTTTCTTCTTGCATAAAGTCATGTGCCTGTTTTGTGCCAAGCCACGCAAGCAGCGCTCGTGCAGCGCGAGGATTCTTACTTCCTTCTACGAACTGTGCAAGGTATCTGACGGCATACACGGATGATCCTTTGCCCGGAAGTGGCGCAAAACTTCCCTCTTGCGCGGCGTCGCGACGAAGATGCTCCGTTCGCCCGAGAAGCGGCAACGCGCCGCTTGTCGACATAGCACGCAGCGTTTCTAGCACCTCTTGCGCGACATCGCTCGTGAGTGAGGCACGACTAAGTTTGCCGTCACGGTCTGCAAACGCGCCGCCTTGCGCCACAAGGAGCGCAAGGAAGGTGTGGGTGAGCTCGCCACTAACCTGCACGGGCACGAGCGAACCACCGGTGAGGCCCTCAAGAGTTTCCGGCGCAGGCTCACCCTCGGCATACACAATGCCGAAGACGTCGAGCGCTACCGGCATACCGTAATATGCGCCATTTTTGCGCACAAAAATCTCGCCATCAGTCGCAGGGCTATACGTTTTGAAGAGCCAGCTGTCACGAACGAGATCCCCGATGTCGGCGTAATAGTTTCGGGAAATGTCTTGCGACGCCCACACTGCTTCGCCGATGACGATATCGTACGCTTGGTCGAGCGTATCGAGGTCGCGAGTGATTGCCTCGCGATACAGTTCGCGCGGAACACTATCAACCTGCACTGAGATGTTGGTGCGGTCGGTGAATTCATCGAGAATATTGCGGAGATCTCGCGCATACGGCGAATCAACCCACAGCACCTTGAGCGGCGCGCGCGTCATCCGATCATAGACATTGAAATACACGACCGTGCCGATAATCGAACCAATAACGAGCATCCATGAGATATACTTGAGTATCATAATGATATTTTTTCGCATATCGAGTATGTCGAGATTAGAACCTCAATCCCCTGCAATTTGTTTACAACCAGCAGTAGCACCATCTGAAACTTTCAAAATGGGATGAAATCGTGCGGATTTTCGGGAATTTTCGCGGGAACCGTACCCAAATGTACGGTGAGTGTGAAAATTCCCGAAAAGCCGTGCGAGTTCGCGCATTTTGAAAGTTTCAGGCAGGGTGGGCCTGCAATGCTTTCTGCGTCCTCATAATCATCGCAATCTGCACAATAACGAGCATTATCACGAGCGCAATCGCACATGCGAGAATAATAAAGTACACAAGCATTTTGTTCTCGCTTGAGGCGACATAGAAGGTTGCGGAGATGTTTTCTGAAAGTGACTGGTCGTAGGTTTCAATGAAGACATTGAGCTCCTTCATACCTTCGAGTGCGTTTTGTGGCACAACAATATAGTCGAGGAACGACGCTTGTGTTTCAACGGCACGCAGCACTTTTTCGCTCGCGATGATTTGTCCGTCGCTCAAAATTTGGTATTCGACACGAAGGTCTTGGCGGCGATCGTTTTCCGGCCATTTGATTTCGACATCGAAGTAAAGACGGTCGCCCGCCTTGAGCTCGGTAGACTGATCGCCAATGCGCGTCGTGAGACTAAACGCACCGACCGATGGCGCGCTTACGAAGAAGAGCATGAGCGCGACAACAGCCTGTGTCGCGAAACGCTTCACGGGAGTAAGATTAAAAATGGTTGCCTCATGTTGCATACGATAGTGACGGGCGAATTGTACCACAAATACATATAATCCAAAAACTTCAATGGTCTTAAGAAGCGAACGAAGCAGTCGAGGCTCCTGCGCCATGAGAGAAATCTGCACGATATCAATGCCTGCAGGCACCAAAGTCGCCACCACGATGATACGCCTGAGCACCATAAAGCTCGGCGGCATGTCGGTAAGGTCGATGCGGTACAGATAGGCAATGAGCGCTAAAATGAGAGGTATGTGCGTATAGAGGTGAAACTGAAGTAGCTTTACGGGAACAAAATACTCCATAACAATCCAGAACGCGGCGATGACAACCACCATAAGAAGCGTGCGGTGCTGTGCGCGGATGGTATCGCGATACATACAGTATCCAAGCGTGACAATGCCGCACGAGACAAGCAGCATCACATGTTGGATAAAATCGCTCGCAAGGATAAATGGTTGACTGAAGAACATAGTATTATTGCGATGACGTGGAGCGACTGCGCCGTGACGCAGCGGCAAGCCAAAGGAGGACCACTGCCCAAAGCATATAGGTGACGCGGAAGAGTGGTGCGTCGGTGTATTCATAATAAATGCCCGACGCGGTCGTCAGCATAAGCATGGCAACGAACCCAAGGGGTACCGTTCGTGAAAGTGAGACACCTTCACAATAGCGCATGCTCGCATACCAAAGAAGGGCGAGCGCGCCGAGATACCACGCGAGTGTAAAAGCAAGAGTTAGTGTCATACACACATGCGTTTCGTGAACGTCTACTGAGAAATATACCACGGGTTTTGAAAAAGCAAGCACATCAAAAAGCGCCTTCGGGGCGCTTTTTGAACTTACTGACAACTCTCACAAATTGCTTCTTCGGCAACATGGAGTTTGTAGTTTGGTTTTGCAGCAACAGCGACGGCCGTCGCTGGTGAATCGCCTTCGCTTGCGGTTTCGGCTTCCGCGACGGGTGCCGAAACAACTGGTGCTCCTGCAGACATGTTCGATTCCGCCTTCTTACGTGTCTGTGTTCCTGCCTCGCCCGATGTTGCCTTTTCTACCTGGGTCGCACCGAGCGTTCGGAGGTAGTAGGTTGTCTTGAGACCGAGCTCCCAGGCGTAGAGGTAGAGGTCGCTGATGTCTTTGCCGGAAGTACCTGCGTAGAAAATGTTGAGCGACTGTGACTGATCGATCCATTTACCGCGCTGCGCAGCGTGACGCACGAGCCAGCGCATGTCGATTTCAAATGTCTCCTTAAACATCTCGCGGATATGCATCGGGATACTTGCGATATTCTTAATAGAACCGTCGCTAAGCTTAATTTCTTCACGCATTTCTTTTGTCCAGAGCCCTTCCTTTTTGAGTGCTTCAACAAGATACGTGTTGATAACGATGAAGTCGCCCGAGATGTTTGACTTCACGTAAATGTTTTTGTAAATCGGTTCGATCCCCGGCACGGAGCCCGCGATGTTTGAGATGGTCGCAGTCGGCGCGATTGCCATACAGTTCGAGTTGCGCATACCGTACTTTTTGATGCGGTCACGCACCGTTGCCCAATCCTGCGTTTCGGTGCGGTCGATACCCGTGCCCATGCCACGCTCTTCTTCGAGAAGTGCGATAGTATCAACGGGCAAAATGCCACGATCCCACTTTGAGCCTTTGAAACTCTCGTACGCACCACGCTCTTCGGCGAGCTCTGTTGAAGCGAGGATTGCAGAGTGTGCGATGATTTCCATTGAGGTGTCGGCAAATTTTACCGCTTGTTCAGAGTCAAACACAATGTCCAGCATATAGAGCGCGTCGTGGAAGCCCATAACGCCGAGACCGACGGGGCGGTGACGCATGTTTGAATTCTTGCCCTCAATCGTTGGGTAGAAGTTGATATCAACCACGTTGTCGAGCATGCGCATTGCGGTGCGGACGGTCTCTCGGATTTTTGCTTCGTCGAGCTTGCCGCCAGTAATGTGCATCGGGTAGTTTACCGAGCCGAGGTTACACACCGCCGTTTCGTCTTCCGACGTATTGAGCATGATTTCGGTGCAGAGATTTGAGTGGTGAATCACGCCAACATGATCTTGCGGTGAACGGATGTTTGACGGGTCCTTGAAGGTAATCCACGGATGTCCTGTTTCAAAGAGCATGCCGAGCATTTTCTTCCAGAGGTCGCGCGCTTTGACACGAGTGAAAAGCTTGATGTCGCCAGCATCTGCTTTCTTCTCGTAATTTTGGTAGATTTCCTCGAACTTCTTGCCGTACACTTCGGTGAGTTCGGGCGTTTCGTCAGGTGAGAAGAGTGTCCATTCACCGTCAGCCTGGACCCGCTTCATGAAGAGGTCGGAGACCCAGGTTGCGGTGTTGAGGTCGTGCGTGCGACGGCGTTCATCGCCCGTGTTCTTGCGAAGTTCGAGGAACTCAGGGAAGTCGTAGTGCCAGTTTTCAAGATACACGGCGGTTGCACCACGGCGGCGGCCAGAGCGGTTGATTGCAAGACAGACGTCGTTGGCAATTTTAAGATATGGGATAACCCCCTGTGAAGTAATTTCAGCAGTCTTCACCATTGCGCCCGTTGCGCGAACTTTTGACCATGAGGTACCGATACCGCCCGCCCATTTCGACATCTGCGCGTTGTCGCCGTAGACTTTGAAGATGTGGTTCAGATCGTCGGAAACGTCATTAAGGTAGCACGAGGAAAGCTGCGGATGCACCGTTCCTGCATGGAAGAGCGTTGGTGTTGACGGCACGAAACGAAGCGTCGACATGACGTTATAGTATTCAATGGCGCGGTCGTTACGTTCCTTTTTTGCATCACCGAGCGCAAGCCCCATCGCGATACGCATCAGCATCGTTTGCGGCACTTCAAGCTGCTTCCCTCCTGCGGAAATAAAGTAACGGTCTGAGAGGGTTTCAATGCCCATGAACGCAAAGAGGTCATCGCGCTGTGGCTCAATTGCAAGCGCTAAACGTTCAAGATCGAAATCAAGGAGAGCCTTGTCGAGACGTTTTGCATCAACCATTTTCTTGATGTTCTTGGCGAAGCCGGCGCGGTATTTTTTGTCGAATGCCTTTGTATTGCGTTCGTCTGCCTGAGGAATATCGAGCACCTCTTCCACTGTCTGTGCGTTGAGCTGACGGCCTGCAACATAGGCGTACGCCGGGCCTTCTTCAATGCGCGCACGAAGAATAAGGGTGACGAGCTTTGCAAGGTCGCGTGTTTTGATGCCGTCGAAAATTTCGCGTTCAAGTTGCGTGACGATTGCTTTGACGTCGATTTCACTTTCGTATCCCTTCACGAAATTCTGCACATAGGCAATCATCACGTTGCGCGAGAATTGCTCCTTCGTGCCGTCGGTGCGTGTCACGGTCAGGCGACTGTCTTCGATTGCTTCGATGACCTTGTCCTTTCGTTTCTCAGCTGCTTGATAGCGATAGAGAATGAAGTGCTTTGCGGTTTCGAAATAGCCGCGCTCCATGAGCGTTTGTTCAACGAGGTCCTGCACCTTTTCCACCGTTGCGCATGCGGGGTCACTCTCACAGAGCATATCAAGACGCGCGACGACACGGTCCGTCATCTGCTGCAAAAGCTCGTCGGTCACGGGAACCTTGGTTGAGGTGAGCGCTTTGCGCATCACAATAGTAATCTTGGTGGCATCAAACGGCACAACAGAACCGTCTCGTTTTACAATCTCGTGAATCATGAATTTGGTATTTAGTGGCTAAAAAAACACTGCTCTCTAATAAACACACCAAACGCAGTACTTTGGGATGCTTACAGACGAGAGCAGCGTCTGTTTGATGATTGCATTATACATGATTCAAAAAAATGCAACTGTGGACAAGTTGCCCCGCGTGCGCCACACGGTATAAATTCGTACAACGTGTCACGGATTATCTTTTGTGTAAATACTCGCATGCGTTCTTTGCGCTAATTTGCTATACTCTCTCCATGAAATTACTCGACCTTTTGACATCGCATGTCCGCATTGATGCCGTGCGTGGAAAGGCGCTCAAAAAGCTGGGGATTGTTACGGTGCGTGACCTTTTATATCACTTCCCTGCAAGTTATGAAGCTGCGGGTTCTATTCATGCGCTTGCTTCCGTGAAGGAAGGCGAGGACGTGATTGTGTATGGGAGACTTTCCGGGCTCGCCGCACGCAAGGCATGGACGACGAAGAAGACCATCGCCGAAGGGTGGATTGAGGACGGTACCGCACGGATTAAAATCATGTGGTTTAACCAGCCGTACCTCGCAAAGATGCTGCGCGACGGCATGGTGGTGAAGCTTGTAGGAAAAGTTGCGGGCTCCGGTGATAAAGTCTACATTGCAAACCCTGAAGTGCAGGAGACGAATGCTATTAAAGAAGGTGGTGATTCCCTGTTTCAAGAACGTGCGCAGGATGAGACGATTTATCCGATTTATCCTGAGTCGAAAGGCGTCACGTCGAAGTGGATTTTTCACGTGCTCAAGAAATGGTTTGATGCAGGACTGCTAAACGACATCGATGACCCGATTCCTGAGGAGATTCGCAAAAAATATTCCCTGCCGCACCTATCGCAAGCCCTGCGCGACATTCATCAGCCGACTCAAGAGAAACGCTACCAAGTCGCACGGAAGCGTTTTGCCTTTGAAGAGGTGTTCGCGATTCAAACACGCCACGCGCAAGAGCGTGCGGCTATTTCGGCTGCAGATTGTTATCAATTCGAAACCGACCCTGAACATATTAAAAAATTCGTCGAAAGATTCCCATTCCCGCTCACGGGCGCGCAGACTCGCGCACTCGAAAGTATTTTCGGCGACTTCAATGGCAAAAGCGCCATGTCGCGCCTTCTTGAGGGCGATGTCGGCTCGGGCAAAACTGCCGTTGCGGCAACGACCGCGTACGCTGTCTGCACCAGCCGCCCCGACACAACCAAAGACTGGGGCAACCTCCAAGTCGCGTACATGGCACCAACAGAAATTCTCGCGAAACAACACTTCGAAAGCTTTATCGAATACTTCAAACACCTCCCGATTCAAATTGGTCTCATTACCGGCTCTGGCTGTCAAAAATTCCCTTCGAAAGTTGACCCCACAAAGCCGACCCCAATTTCGAAAGCACAACTTCTCAAATGGGTCGAGAATGGCGAAATCCCTATCCTCATCGGCACGCATGCACTCGTGTATAAAAAGGTGCAGTTCAAACACCTTGGGCAAGTCATCATCGATGAACAACATCGCTTCGGGGTAAAGCAGCGCAAAGCGCTCACCCAAAAAGGCGCACCGATGCCGCACCTCCTTTCGATGACCGCGACACCAATCC
>MFMN01000007.1 GCA_001783515.1 Candidatus Kaiserbacteria bacterium RIFCSPLOWO2_12_FULL_50_10
ACAATAATTATCTCGCAGATAATGCACGTGGTGATTTTTTTAAAAAACTATCTGCATATAAACAAGTCGACTCTGGCGGCAACTACCTCAACACCACAGGCACGGAACTTACGAGTAAATTGGATTTTGACCGCAAGCGAAAATTTGCCATAGCATTTGAAAACTCATCACGTAGTGGCTACACCACCGAGAAAATACTGACAGCATTTGCTGCGGACGCCATTCCAATTTACTATGGCGACCCACGCATTGCAGAAGTGTTTAATCCTGAACGCTTTATAAACTGTGCGGATTACCCCGACTTTGATGCGGTAGTAGCGCGCGTCAAAGAGATTGACGAAAATGACGAGCTCTACCTTGAGATTATGAACAGGCCAATTCTTATGCCAGGTATCGACTTTGCAAAAGACCGCAAAAACCTCGAGGTGTTTCTAAGACACATCTTTGACCAGCCTCTTAGCGAAGCTCGTCGCCGGAGAATAAACCCTATCCGTGCACAAATCTATGAAGAGAACGAGAAACATATCGCACGGTACCGTGCGATAACTAACCAAATCAGAAAAATACTTGCGCTACTCTACCGACCTTTCAAGAAAATTCCCTTCTTTGAACATTTTAAAACCATTCTCTTCCAAAAAATTTATTCCATAAAATAATTGCATCATGCTTACTATCTACACTCACAGCTGGAGTCCATGTACCAAGGAATTTTGGAAGTGGGTCGCACGCAAGGTTATCAGAAAGTATAGCGGCCCTGATGCCGTACGCGACAGTTTAGAACGAGGATTAACAACACATGGAATACCTTTCATAACAGACCCCTTCTTCCCCCGACGCGGTGTAACGCTCGTACTTTCTGGTGTTCATGCGCTCCGTTCCTCTATTTTGAGAAAGAAGTCAGGTAAGGTAACGAGACTTATTGCAGGACCAAATATTGTTTCGCACCCTAATCATTCTGACAAAATCATACTCAGTGATGAAATAGATAGTATTCTCATGCCGTCACAATGGACTATTGATTTCTGGAGCAACAAAGCACCGGGGATTGCACATAAAATAGTATTCTGGCCTGCAGGAGTTTCTGAGCATAACGGCAGCACAAGGATTGGCAATCCTATTATTTACAACAAGCGCCCCGACACCGCCGACGCACAGAAGATTGCTGACAGCCTTCGCTCGAGAGGTATAGAGTCCACAATGCTTACCTACGGAGCATTCAAACAGGTGGAGTATTTTACACTACTCTCTGAGGCTCCATATCTGGTCTACGTCTCTGAAGTTGAGAGCCAGGGCCTCGCCCTACAAGAAGCGTGGTCACGGGACGTTCCGACATTCGTTCCCTTTTCAGGCAAGTTTACGGCACCGCATGGCTCATGGAGTGATCCAAAAATAAATGCCCCGCTACTTACGGATGAACTCGGGGGGTTCTTTCAAAACGAATATGAACTCTACGCACTTATCGAGAACGCTAAAGATATTCACCCAAAAATATACTGTGACGCGAACCTTTCCGATTTCGCATCTGTGAAAAAACTCTTACCAGTGGTATACTCAGCATCATAAGTATGACAAAAGAAAAAAAGAGTGAGCTGAAGGAAAAGATTCTCAAACGTTATGAGCTCTATAAGCTACAATCGAGCAGGTTTCGAAGAATCCTCAAGGACCCCCTCCGCACTATTCCCTATTTTATCTTGCAGACAATAGCCTACCAACACCCTTTTCGTGTGAACTACACCACCCTATGGGGCGACAAAATGAGCTTTTATCTCCCTGAAGGTAATGCAATTTATTATTACGGTTTCTTTGAAGCAAATCTTGCAAACTTCTTTATCAACTTCCTTGAGGAAGGCGATACTTTTTTTGATATAGGTGCACATGTGGGCTATTATACCATACTGGCAAGCGCGCTTGTTGGAGAGACGGGACACGTACACAGCTTTGAACCAACTCCTCGTACATTCCAAACTCTCACAAAGAACGCTGCGTTGAAGAACAACATCACCGTCAACAATAACGCAGTACTCGACACAGAGACAGAGATTGAATTTGTTGATTACGGCCCAAAATATAGTGCATTCAACACATTCCATAGCCGCACTGGGGGCGAAATGTCTTTCTTGGATGAAGGTGAAAAAATAAAGGTAAAGACACTATCAATTGATACGTATTGCAAGGAGAAAAACCTCACACCAACGCTCATAAAGATTGATGCAGAGGGTGCTGAACATCTTATTCTCAGCGCAATGACTGAGGTACTAAGCACAAAGAAGCCCTTGGTGTCCATCGAGGTTGCCGGAGATGATGAGTGGAAGGAGAACTGCCATAAGTCCATCGCAACGCTCACGGGACTCGGGTATCTTGCGTACGAAATTACAACCGACGGACTGTTAAGGCGGCACATTCAAAAGGAATCGTATAGCTATGACAACCTCCTTTTTGCACACCCCGACAACATGGAGCGAATCAAGGCTTTCATGTTTGGCCCCACTTACTCATAAGATATGAACACAGACACTCCCCTCATCTCTATCATGATGACTTCGTACAATCGTGCGGAGTATATTGATGAGGCTATTGAGAGTGTTTTAATGCAGACATATCAGAATTGGGAGCTGCTTGTGCTGGATGATGCTTCGACGGATGATACGGTTTTGATTGCGCAAGGTTTTGCGGAACAGGATGCGCGTGTTCGTATCTTCCCTGCACCGCAAAATCTTGGCATTACAGGAAATCGCAATCGTGGCTTTGCGCTGGCGCGGGGTGAGTATATCGCAGTGCTTGATAGTGATGATGTATGGAGTGATTCTGAAAAGCTTGCAAAGCAGGTTTTATTTTTGGATACGAACCCTGATCATGTGCTTGTTGGTACACAAGTGAATGTCATTGACGGCGACTCAAACAATACTGATTCGTTCTCCTACGAAACAGTCGACAGGGCCATTCGTGGAAAATTATTGTTCCGAAATCAGTTCACCCATTCAGCAGTTCTCGTGCGCGCAAGCGCGCTCACGACGATTCCTGTATATAATCCTGCCGTACCTATCTGGGAAGATTACGACCTCGTTCTCCGTCTCGGCACAAAAGGAAAACTCGCAAACCTTCCTGAATACATGACGCAATATCGAAAGCATAGTGGAAATATCAGCAAAGAAAAACGTGTACAATTTGCGCGCGTACACCTCGATATCATCAGAACACACAAAGAAAACTACCCACACTATTTCCTCGCCTGGATAAAGGCAGAGCTCCGTATTCTCCGTGCATATATCTAGTCTAGATCTAAAAAAGCGGCCTCTCTGCCGCTTTTGTTATTCGTTCACACAGCTCTGAATGGCAGTATTCACGAAGGTGCTTAGAAACTGATTCTGTAGACACAGAATGCCACCTTACTGCCCTTATCTCAAAAGCTGTGTGACGAGGGCGACGATAAGCTCTTTGTCTTTCGGATTGCTTTCTGCAACCAGAAGCGTTAATGCGGTGAGTGCTGCGGGGTTGATGTTGTGCGCACCTTTTACTTTTGTTTTGCGGAGGAACCAGACAAAGGCAAATGCGCCGGAACGCTTGTTGCCGTCGCTGAAGGGATGGTTTTTGACCATAAAGTAGAGGAGGTGTGCCGCTTTCTCTTCGGTG
This sequence comes from Candidatus Kaiserbacteria bacterium RIFCSPLOWO2_12_FULL_50_10, assembly GCA_001783515.1. Lineage (GTDB taxonomy): Bacteria > Patescibacteriota > Minisyncoccia > Phycocordibacterales > UBA918 > HO2-49-34. The sequence goes on from MFMN01000007.1 coordinate 3,631, forward strand.
GTGACATACACGTGCTTGCCGCCAAATGATTGCATGACATTGCCTACAATGCCCGAGAGTCCCTCCTTGTGACGTTCGCGAGCAAAGAGGTCAGTTGCTTCGCCCTTTTTCATAAGAGCAGTACGAAGTTCTCCGATGGCAACCCAGAGTTCATCAGCGGTGAGTTTTGCGGCTTTCTTGGTGCTGCCTACTGGCTTGAGTGCATTTTTGTCGTACGCATCGAGCGACATCCAGGTACTTGCGAATTCTTTTATGAGTTCGAGCACTTGCTTAGGGTCTAGCACTACATGCTCGGGGAGCACTGATTGTACATTTGCGACAGCTTTCATAAAGGCGTCGTAATTCTGTCCGACACGAGCGCGGTTTATGGTGTAGCCGTCGACAAGGTGAGCGCGGAGTGTTTTGGTTGCCCACTGACGAAACATGGTTGCTGCTTTCGAGTTTACGCGATAGCCAACTGAGAGTATCGCGTCAAGATTATAGTACTCAACCTGATATATTTTTCCATCAGCAGCAGTTGTTGCATTTTTTGCAACAACTGCATCTCTTTCAAGCTCATTTTCCGAGAATATGTTTTTAAAGTGACGCGAAATTACTGATTTGTCACGCTCAAATACGTACGCTATCTGATCGAGAGTTGCCCATACCGTCTCACGAGTAAAATCGCCACGAAGCTCTATGTCTCCCGACTTCCCCTGATAGAGGATGAGTCCAACCTCAGTACTCGCTATATCCTTCTTGCTCTTTGTCATACCAAAGAGCATAGCATAGGATTATCGAAAATGTATATTTTTCTATTCTTTCGTGCAGCTTTGTATAGCAGTATTCACGAAGGGGTCGGGGGTGGGTTCGTTCAGTTCCTGATTTACAGGTATTTCGGGGGTGTAGCCGTTGTGTGACAAGGACGTGCCGCTGGGGGTGTACCAGTGGGCGATGGTTACTTTTAGAGAGCCAATGTCGGCGATGTCGATGAGTTTTTGGACGGAGCCTTTGCCGTAGGTTTTGGTGCCGACTATTTTTGCGGCTTTGTGTTCGCCGAGTGCGGCGGCGAGGATTTCTGAGGCGGAGGCTGAGCGCTCGTTCACCAGCACGGCGAAGCAGGCGGTGTCGCGTTTTGCGCCGAAGGTGTCGATGCCAAAGCTTTCATAGCGTTCACTTAAGTTATTGCCGCCTTGTGCGTAGGTGATAAGCTCCCCTTTTGGAAGGTAGTAACTCGCGAGAATTGCTGCAACACGCATATCGCCGCCAGGGTTATCGCGCAAATCGAGAATGAAGACTTCTTCATCGCTCGCAGCGAATGCTTCTGCTTCTTTATTGAATGCAGGGACGGAGCTTTCGGCGAACGTCGAGAGGTGCACGATGCGGTAGTTTTCTTTCTTTGCTTCGTAGTCTGCCTCTTCGTCCACTCTGCTCAGCGCGTCGATGACGGTGTTTTTCATATCGTCCGCTTTGTCGACGACTTTCTTTGCAACTTGTCGTACTTGCGAGACGGTCTGTGCGGCGACTGTTGGAAGAGCGACTCTACCACGGGTGATGTCGAACGTTTTTTCGGTACCATCTTGGTGCACGACACCAATCGCAACCAGCGTTCCTGCTTCTCCGCGAATACGCGACACGAGCCCGTCGAGTGTTGTACCCTGCACTCGCGCTCCGTCGACAGACACAATACGATCGCCCGCAGCGAGCCCTACTGCTTCAGCTGGTGAATGAGGCAAAATACCCGTCACAAAAAACGTATCCGCATCAAACATATTGAGTACGGCGCCGATACCCTCAAAGTCGCCACGCACTTGTTCTTTGAGGGCGTTTGATTGCTTTGTTGGCAAGAATACCGTGTACGGGTCGCCATAAGCGCTCACGAGCCCTGCGATTGCTGCTTGTACGCGTTCTGTTTCTGCAACAGGCGTTGAGCTTGCGCCGCCGTAGAAGTTTGCGTCGAGCTGCGCCCAGGTTTGCCAGAAAGTGGCGAAGTCGACGAGTTTTGCGGGGTCGTTGCTGCTTGAAAGTGCGCCACTACTTGTGGCGTTTTTGACTGAGAATATTGGAATTATCTCCGGATCCGGCTCGGTGAGTATGCGTGAAAAGTAACCTGCGGTAAAAAGGAGAACGGCGAGGCTTACACCGAGGACGTAGTGACGATACATACTGGGGAGTATACCTTCGAATTGATATATGCAGAAATTCTCGAGTTTGATGCCCTAGCGCTGGATTCCTCCTGAATGACAAAAGTTACGGATATTGTTTTAGAGGGAGTGAATAGTTAAATCCAGGGATTAGAGATAGAGTGCAAACGTCTTCTTGTACATCGCGTCGATACTGAAGTGGGCAATCCGTTCGTGTGCCTTGTGTGCAAACGCACTGCGTAGTTTCTCGTTCGTGAGGAGTAAGAGATATGCATCAGCAAGCCCATGCACGTCCCCTGACGAAACGAGCAGTCCTTCTTCACGGTGGCGAATTATTTCAGGAACACCACCGACAGATGAGGCGATAGCAGGTATTCCTGCAGCGCACGCTTCGAGAAGCACATAGCCGAGCGCTTCACTACGCGACGGCAACACCATGAAAGAGAACGCTGTCAAGTATTTTGATGCCCCTGGCACGTTCCCGAGAAGAAATACATGTTGCGTGAGGTTGTATTTCTGTATGAGCCCTGCGAGGCGTTCTCGCTCTTCGCCTTCACCCATGATGAGGTGACGAGCACGTGGCTGCACCTCAACAATATCTCGCATAGCACGAATCATGACGTCGTGTTGCTTGGTAGGGTGCAGCTCCCCGATACTCACTGACCACGGATCATGGAGATACGGGGAGAGTTCGTGATGTGCTATTGCAAGTTGCGTTCGCGCGTCATGGGGAGCGAGGAGTTCTTGCGGCATGATGCCATTATGAATAACAGTCATCTTTCTTGCTGCAAGTGGCCAATTAAGCTGACGTTTCGTAATTTCCGAAACAGCAATCGTCTCATGCGCGAGCATGACGGTAAGCCAGTGAAGAAACTTCAGGACGAGTCGCTGCCAGAGCGGGCGGTTTTCATTGAATGCCCACCCGTGCGCGGTGAAAAGTATACGTGGCACACGACAGAGCCTTCCCGCGAGCGCACCCATGCCACCCGCCTTTGAGGAGTTGATATGAAGCACGTCAGGTTTCTCTTTTTTGAGGAGCGCTATAATTTCTCGAAACGCGCGCCATTCCTGCAGGAAGCCAACATCGCGTGTGAGCGCTCTGAGTGTATGCACAGGAATCTTTGCAGACCTTAGCTGCACGGAGAGCTCGCCGTCACCGCCAAGCGCAACAAGTGTAGGAAATCCCGCACGCGCAGCACCTGTCGCAAGGTCATAGACATACCGCTGCGCACCGCCCCAGTTTGACTTGGTAATGAGGTAAAGAATCTTCGTCTCGGCTCGGCTTTTCATCATATGATGATAGTACCTTGACTCCCGAACTCTTGCAATATTATTCTATTTTGCTACCATACTGAGTATATGCGCGAACGAACACGTGAGCTTGGACTTCTCATCATCGGTGATGTGTTCTGCTTTATTGCAGCACTCTACATTACGCTTGCGGCACGATACCTTGCCCTCCCGAGTCAAGAACTCCTCCGTATCCACCTCATTCCCTTTCTTATCTTTACGGGGCTCTGGATTCTCGTGTTCTTTATTTCGGGACTCTACGATAAACAAACACGAGTCGCACGCCTCCACATGATGGGGCGCATTGTCTATGCACAGTTCGTCAACATTCTTATTGCGCTCGTCCTCTTCTTTGTGCTTCCCTTTGGCATTAGCCCAAAGACGAACCTCCTCATTTATCTCTTCGTGTCCATTGCGCTCATTTCTGCGTGGCGCACCTACTTGTACCCCTGGCTCGATGGCGCGAGGCGCAAGCGCATGAGCGCGCTCCTTATTGCAAGCGGCACCGAAGCGCATGAGCTGCTCCACGAAATTAACGAGAACAATCGCTTCAACTACCGCATCGTTCACCATATCGACCCAGAAAACAGCATGCGCGATGTGCCCGGCGCGCCGCAACTCCAAAAAATGATTTCGCAAAAGAACATCGATCTCATTATTGTCAACACATCGCTCCTCTACGCGCAGCACACCCTCACCCTGCTCTACAGTGATCTCGCCGCGCAAGGGCTCCCACCAATGCGCGACTTCAAGACCGTCTACGAAGAAACCTTCGACCGTGTGCCGCTCGCAACCGTTGAACGCGACTGGATTACCTATCACTGCGCCGACCGCGACTCACTCATGTACACCGTGAGTAAGCGCCTCATCGATATTGTTGGTTCAAGCATACTCCTTCTCTTCTTTGCGCTGCTCCTTCCCTTCATTGCACTTGCTATCAAACTCGATTCCAAAGGCCCCGTGTTTATCACCCAAGACCGTATCGGCAAAAATGGTCGACGCCTCCGCGTATGGAAACTCCGCACCATGACCCAAAGCGAGAGCACCTCAGGCCTCTTCTTCAAAGAAAATACCACAAACGTCGTCACTCGTGTTGGTAAGTATCTTCGTGCAAGCTCGCTCGACGAAGTGCCCCAGTGCTGGAACATTATCCTCGGCGACCTTTCGCTTATCGGCCCGAGAAGCCACATTCTCGCGCAAGCCGAACGTCTCGCGAAGATAATTCCGCACTATAAACTCCGCACGACGGTGACACCAGGCATTACCGGCTGGGCACAGACCCATCAGTTCTACGAGCCCGGCAATATCAGCCCGCAGTCAAACGAGGAAACCTGCCTCTGTTTCACCTACGACCTCTACTACATCACCCACCGTTCGCTCATGCTCGACATAGAAATCGCCCTCCGCACGATTAAAACCGTCATCTCTCGCATATAACTACATTACTTCATGAAGGCCGCATTGCGGCTTTTATGCTATACTTTGCACACTATGGCACCGATCCCCAAAGATATTGCAGCGCGCGCTGCGCAGCTTCGTGACGCGATTCATCACTATCGTACTGAGTATCACGTGTATGACCGTGAGCCGATTTCTCCTGAAGCACTTGATTCACTCAAGCGAGAACTGAGCGAACTTGAGGCGAAGTATCCCGAGCTCGTCACTCCCGATTCCCCAACGCAACGTGTCGCTGGTGCCGCGCTTCCTAAATTTCAGAAGGTGCCACACAAAGTGCCGCAATGGTCGCTCAGCGATGCGTTTTCTGAAGATGACATGCGCGAGTTTGATGCGCGTGTGAAGCGTTTTTTGAAGGAGTACGCAATCGAAGATGCGCCCGAATACATCTGCGAACTTAAAATTGATGGCCTTAAAATTGTACTCACCTACGAGAACGGCTCACTCAAAACAGCCGCAACTCGTGGCGACGGCAAAATCGGCGAGGACGTCACCATGAATGTACGCACTATTGAATCAGTCCCGCTCACGGTATCTGAAAAAAGCACCTTCGTTGTTGAGGGTGAGGTGTGGCTCGGCGAAAAAGAGCTCGAGCGCATCAACAAGGAGCGCGCTGCACATAATGAACCTCCCTTTGCAAATCCGCGCAACGCTGCCGCAGGCTCGCTTCGCCAGCTCGACCCGCGTATTGCCGCTGCACGCAAGCTTGATGTATTCCTCTATGACCTTGCCGCATACGAAGGCACATTCCCAGAGACGCAAGATGCCGAGCTCGCACATCTTAAGTCACTTGGCTTCAAAATAAATCCACACTTTAAAGTCTGCGCCACCATTGACGAGGTGATTGCCTATTGGCGGCAGTGGCAAGGCAAGCACGCGAAGCAGGATTACTGGATTGATGGCGTCGTGGTCAAGGTCCGCGCAAAATACATGCAGGACGCCATTGGCTTCACCGGGAAGGGACCGCGCTGGGCTATTGCGTTCAAGTTCCCGACCGAACAGGCAACCACCGTCGTCGAAGACATCACGCTTCAGGTTGGCCGCACGGGCGTTATCACTCCCGTTGCAGAGCTTCGCCCTGTTTCGATTTTAGGCACCACGGTCTCACGCGCAACACTTCACAATGAAGACGAAATTCGGCGTCTTGATGTACGCATTGGCGACACGGTGATTCTTGAAAAGGCGGGCGATGTTATTCCCGACATAAAGTGTGTTCTCACCGAGCTTCGTCCAAAAAATACGAAGCCTTATGTATTCCCTCCATTCATGGAGGGAATAGGGGAGATCTACCGCCCCGAAGGAGAGGTTGCATGGCGCGCACGGAATCCTAAAAATGCCATCCAACAAATGCGCCGCATTGCCTATTTTGCATCGAAAGCAAATTTCGACATCGCCCACTGTGGCCCGAAGACCGTGCAGGCACTTATGGATGCTGGGCTTGTTGCGCACCCTTCCGACCTTTTCTCGCTCACGGCGGGAGATATTTATGTCCTTGAAGGTTTTGGTGAAAAATCTGCACAGGAGCTTGTAGCAGCAATCGCCGCACGCCGCACCGTGTCCTTGCCACGTTTTATTTCCGCCCTCGCCATTCCAAGTATCGGCGAAGAAACCGCCCACACGCTCGCAAAAACATTTGGTACCTTTGATGCGTTTCTGAAAGCGAGCGAGGACGAACTCATCGCCATACATGACATCGGCCCTGAAACGGTAGCTGCTGTTCTTACCTGGAAGCAGGATGCTGCCGCACAACACGAACTTGCAAAGCTCCGTACCTTTGTGACGCCTGGTGCGTTCACGGCACCACAGGCAGGCGTGTTCGACGGTATGCATATTGTAGTTACCGGCACGCTCCCGACACTTTCGCGCGACGACGCCGAAGCGCTTATTCGTAAGCATGGTGGTACGCCCGCAAGCTCGGTATCAAAAAAGACCAGCTTTGTGCTGGCAGGTGAAAGCGCGGGGAGTAAGCTGACAAAAGCGCAGGAGCTGGGGACTCCGGTTATTGATGAGGTGGAGTTTTTGACACGAATCAAAGGTTAATGTCGTGCTCTGGATCCCTCCTGGATGACAAAAGTGGCGGGAAATGTTTTAGATTACTAACTAGTTAAATCCACGTGGATTTAACTAGGTATCGCACGAGCAGCAAACAGCACAATCCCCGCGGTTGTTGCAACATTGAGCGATTCCTTCGTGCCGTGCATCGGGATTTCCACAATGGCATCCGCGACCGCAAGAAACTCCTGCGACACACCGTCGATTTCATTCCCAAAGACGTACGCAACATCGCCCTTGGGGCGGTGTTTTGTGTAGGCGACAGAACGCGCATCTTGCTCCACCGCAACAATCTTCGCGTCAAGCTCGTATAGTTTTTGGATACACTCAGAAATACTCTGACAATACTCCCACGCAACCGTCTCTGTCGCGCCAAGTGATGTCTTCGCAATCTCCGGCATGAGCCGCCCAAAGCGATCAATCGGCTGCGGCGTCACCCCTACCAGAAATATCTTCGCCACACCTACGCCATCCGCGGTCCGAAAAATAGCTCCCACGTTGTGCGCGCTTCGCACATTATCTAACACCGCATAAAGTTTTTGCATCACCTTATCATACCTATTTTTACGCAGTTGCATATTATCGCGCGCCGTGTTTTTATAGGGTACCTATGACCGCAACCATCAAAGACATCCTCACCACCATGACGTATGCGACTGCCGACGAAAAGGCACTTGTCGAACGTGCATTTATGGTTGCCGACAAAGCACATGATGGGCAGCTGCGGAAGTCTGGTGAACCTTATATTATTCACCCGCTCGCCATCGGCAAAATGCTCGCCGAAATGGGCGTCGACGCCGCAACGGTTGCCGCGGGTATTCTCCACGACACCATCGAGGACACCGCGGTTACCAGCGACGACATCAAGCGTGACTTCGGCGATGAGATCCTCTTCCTTGTTGAAGGCGTCACCAAACTCGGCGGCGTACGCTACCGCGGCACAGACCGCCACAACGAATCACTGCGCCGTCTTTTTGTCGCCACCTCGCGCGATATTCGTATTCTTATCATTAAGCTCGTCGACCGCCTCCATAACATGCGCACCCTCCAGCATGTTGCCAAAGAAAAGCAGTTCCGTATTGCGCAGGAAACCCTCCAAATCTACGTGCCGGTTGCCCACCGTCTCGGTATTGGCCGTTTGCGTAAAGAGCTTGAAGACCTTGCGTTTCCCTACGTCTATCCTGACGACCACGAGCGTGTCCTTGCCCTTACCCGAGAACACCGCAAGCACGACGAAGCCATGCTCGAAAAGTGTCGCAAGGCGCTCCAGCGTCGCCTCGGCGAACTCACCCTTACAAACTTCCGCACGTCCGGCCGTGTGAAGGGGCTCTATTCGCTCTATCAAAAACTCAAGCGCCGCCACTGGGACATGAACAATGTCTACGACTACCTTGCCATTCGCGTCATTGTCGGCTCTGTTGAAGAATGCTACCAAGTACTCGGCATTATTCATGAACTCTGGCGACCAATGCCAGGGCGTATCAAAGACTACATTGCCTTCCCGAAACCTAACGGGTATCGCTCGCTCCACACCACCGTCGCCACACCGTACGACCGTGTTGTTGAAATCCAAATCCGCACCGAAGACATGCACCGCGCTGCAGAACTCGGTATCGCCTCGCACCTTGTCTACAAAACACAGCAGAACGGCGGCCCAAATGTCACCAAAAACGAGTCCTGGTTCCGCTCACTTATTCCTCGTTTCGGCAAAACACCTGAGGTTGTCGCCGCACGCCCCGAGGCCGTAACCATTCCTGACTGGATCAAAGCGGTCGCCACTTCGTACACACACCACGATGTCACCGACGATGATTTCGACGACGCGCTCCACCAAGACTTCTTCTCAACACGCATCTTCGTCTTCACCCCAAACAACGACGTGGTCGACCTTCCGGTCAATGCAACCGTTGTCGATTTTGCCTTTGAAATCCACTCTGACATTGGCGAACACGTCTCCGGCGCGCGCGTCAACGGCAAGTTTGTTGGCATTGACACCGCACTCAAAAATGGCGACCGCGTTGAAATCGAAACAAGCGAACGCTCACACCCAACCTACAAGTGGCTCGAGTTTGCCAAAACTTCAGAAGCTCGACGCAAAATCCGCGCCTACCTGAAAAAAGCAGCATAAAAAACAGAATGCGAGCGCATTCTGTTTTTTATGCAGCCAAAATTTCTTCGCGGAGTTTTTTGGTGTAGTTCACAATGACGTACAGATTGTGGATTGAGGCAAGGTGCGCGCCGAGCATTTCATTGGCGCGGAAAAGATGTGCGAGGTAGGCTTTGGTGTACTTGGTACAGACCGCGCAATCGCAGTGTTCGTCGAGCGGTGAGAAGTCGCGAATATATTTTGCGTTCTTGAGATGAATACGCACAATGCCTGCGGACGTGTGGTTATACACCGAGCCGGTACGCGCGATACGTGTTGGCGCAACGCAATCAAACGTATCACAACCGTGCATTACGCCGCGCGCGATGTCTTCAGGTTCGCCGATGCCGAGGAGGTGACGAGGTTTATCTTTCGGGAGAATGTCAGTCACAACCTTGAGCGCCTCGCCAAGATCTTCCTTTGAGAATGAGCCGCCGATGCCGTAGCCATCGAAGTCCATATCACCGAGGATGCGCGCGCTTTCTGCGCGAAGGTCGAGGTGGCGACCGCCTTGCACCACGCCGTAGAGGCCTTGCTTTTTCAGCGCCTCATAGTTTTGCTTGTGCGCCATAATGGAACGCTTCGCCCAGCGATGGGTTCTGTCCATCGCTTCCTTTTGGTATTCGTAGTCGGCAGTTGGGGCAGTACATTCATCAAACGCAAAGATAATATCTGCGCCGATCGCATGCTGAATTTCAATCGAGCGCTCCGCAGTGAAGCGGTGGAGTGAACCGTCGTGATGCGAGGTGAAGGTGACGCCTTCTTCGTCGATTTGGCAGAGCTTGCCGTGTTCTGAGGCGACTTCTTTTGAGTAGATATTGATGCCTCGCTCAGTGTCGTCGTACTCGCCTTTTGCGAACTTCGTCACGCCTTTACCAAATGCGGCGCCGAGCGAGAATACCTGGAAACCACCCGAGTCGGTGATGGTCGGCATCTGCCAGTTTGCAAAGGTGTGGAGTCCCCCGGCATCACGAACTACCTCGTGCCCCGGCTCGAGGTAGAGGTGGTAGGTATTCGCAAGCGCAACCTGCGCGCCGACAAAATCATGGAGGTCTTCGGGCTTGAGCGACTTTACCGTCGCCTTGGTGCCAACCGCCACGAATGCAGGTGTTTCAATGTCGCCATGCGGCGTATGAATAATACCCGCACGCGCACCATTCGGTAGTTGTTTTTGGAGTTCAAACCAGACGGGAGGTTTCATACTATTTGACGGAGACGAGCGAGACAGTAAATACGAGAGCTTCGCCTTGCGGAATGCCAGGGACAACCTCTTCGCCGTAGGCATATTGAGGAGGAATGACGAGCGTGCGCGTACCGCCTTCACGCATGCCAAGAACACCAATCGACATTCCTTTGATAGTATTGCCCGAACCAATCACGAACGTATACGGCTCATCGCCCGCAGCGCGGGTATCGCGCACGGGTGTGCCACTCACGGTTTCAAGCTTGTAATGTATCGCAACATCTGCGCGACTCACCGCCTCCTTCCCTTTGCCGTAGCGGACATCGCGGATATGAAAGCCTTCTTCCTGCAAGGTGTCGCGCTCGAAGATTCCCGGCTCAAATTCTGGTCCAAAGGCACCCGCTACCGAAGCGGTGATACTGCTCGGCGAAAAGATACCCAGCACTGCGGTATTCGTTGCGCCAAATTGCGCTTGTACATACAGTACCGTTGCCGAAAGAAGGAGCGCAAACGTCCACAGGTAGAGTTTTGACTTATGATGCATACCACTACTATACACGAAAACCGCGCACGGTCGAATAGTTAGGCTACTTTTTACACGCTGTTGCGAGGATTGGCTGCCACTGTGCCAGGATGGTAGCAAGGGTTTGTTCTGCCGCTTCCGTGCTCGTACTTACGCTCATAAGGTAGTCATGCAAATGAAGCTGTGAGATTGCAAGGAGTTCACTATAGCGCGGTACGTTCCAAAAATCGCGCACGTGCTCTATTGATTGCGCATATGCTTCATTATAAGGTGTATGTTCTTTGAAACGCTGCGACGCGGTCACGCGACGAAATGTGGTGAGGCCTCCCTCTTCTGCAAAGGCAAGCTGCGTTTCGTACGTAACCCACCAATCAAGGAATTTGAGCGCGCCGTCGCGATTTCGTGCACCAGTCACGAGCGAGACGCCCTGCCCCGCAAGCTGTGCATCGCGCGACGCGGGGCCAAAGAGCCCACTAAAGAAGCTTGTACTACTTGCATAGGGGTTATTACCGATATGCGTAATAAAGTTCATCTCCATCGCGACATCCCCCTTAAAGAAACGGTCCCACGCAGGAGCATACGCGTACCCTCCTGCTTCAGGCGGTGCATACTGATAGAGATCACGATAGAGCTCTAGCGCAGCGACCGCGCCGTCGTTGTTGATGTGCCCGTCAGCAACACACGTTGCGCGGTCGCCCCACGAACCACCATAGCCAAAGAGTATTGAGCCGAAGAGCATGCTCACCACGTCATAGGTAGGCGACGCCGGGAAAACGATACCGTATCGACCGTCTGCGGGGCGATAGAAGAACTGTGCAATATCGCGAAGCTCGGCATACGTGCGCGGCACCGCAAGGTCGCGCCCATAGCGCTCTTTAAACGCCGCCTGCTCAGCAGGGTTTTCGAACCAGTCGCTGCGATACGCATACACAATAGTATTTGCGCCAAAGGGAACCGTGTAGTATGTTCCCGAACCGTCAGGATATTCTCCATATCCTTTTGCTGCTGCTTCGCTAAAAGTGCCGAGAATCTTATGTTCGGACACAAATGCGGTAAGGTCTTCGTAATACCCATTCTCCACGCCGTATCCTAACCACTGCGAGTCGCCGACGAGGAGGTCAAAGCGTGGATACCCTGAGGCAAGCTCTTGCTGTGCGATAGCTTGAAATTTTGGCACAGAGACCTGCTCAATAATAACGGGAATGCCTGTTTCCTCGGTAAATGCCTCTGCGATATGCGCAACAGCATCTGCAGAATACTGCTCAAACCACAGGATACGCACCGGCATGACTTTTTCGTCAGGCGCTCCCGCGTCGCGCACCCGCACCGCAAACCACCATGCTGCACACGCACCAACAAGAAGCACTGCTATCACGCTAAGTGCAACAAGTGCCGCGACTCTATTTTTTTTCTTATTCTTCATATCCTATAAACCAAACATAATGTTGTGGCGACACGTGTTGCGTATTGAGTTTTCTGCTCACGCAATTAACCACCACTTCGAACGCGACATAGATAGGGCGAACCTGAATGTACCGATTGCCGTCTTTGACCCGCCGCTCCCCTCTCCCCGCAAGAATATCGGGGTACGCCTCGGGATAATCAGAGAAGAACGAAGAATCCTTCCCTGCAGCAAGCTCACCGCGTTTCTCCGTATTCGTATGCCAAAGATAATGCCCTTCGCTATCAACAACAAAAAGATTTTTAGGTGGTGCGTCTTCAAAGTCGCGGAAGAATTCTTGCAATGCAATGAGGGTTGTCATCGAGCCCGCAACAACCCCTTCTTCTGTGCGAAATGCCATGGTGTACGGAATAACCAGCGACCCGTCGCGATACGTTTCAATGCGCTCCATGCTGATTTCGTTACCGCGCAGGAGTGATGCGACGAGTTCGCGGGTGCGAAACGCAGCAGTCTTCGTAGGAAACATTTCTTCGCTAATTTCGCTCTGTGGTCCTAATGAAAGCGTATACGTTCGCCCACTTGCGGTGTAGGTAAAAATATATTCTCGAACATATGGGTATGTGCGTAGTACTGTTCGTAAATACTCAGTGTAATCATATTTCACATCAGTCGATGGCTCGTTGCCTGTCGCGCACACCTCCTGGAAGGCCGTACTTTGTGCCTCTTCCCCAAAGGTCGCCGTGATAAACCAGGCCGCTTTTGAAATTCGCTCTATGTACGATGCGAGCTTCTCGTCCCCTTGCACAACAGCGCGCGCAACTTCGCGCTCTGCCTGGAAGCCGACGTACCACATCGAGGTAATAGCAAAAACAGCAACCATCAGTACCGCAAGCATCGCGTAGAGAATGCGCATTATCTTGGAAAACGTACCCCGCGGAAAACGACGCCTTTCTCCTTCTTCTCTCCTCCTTATGAGGAGCCCTATCATTCCCACGAAGTATGGTAGCCCTGAGGCGTCGCCACACGAAGCGTGCGCAGGCACTGCAATGAGCCATGTAAAAACCGCTGCCGCGAGTAGCGTCGCCGCAATCGTCCCCTTGCGCCTCAGATTAACAGGTGAATTGTTCATACTCTCTAGAGGGTGCCACCAAAAACCCGCGCACTCGGTAGTGCGCGGGTCTCCTGGACCTCTCTCGGTTCCTACGAGTATACACCACGAATGCGAATCAGAGAAGCATGACGAGCTATGATTCTTTGTGATGTGCGTGCGTATGTGCCGGAGCGCCCTGCGGCACCCGCGCGTGCCACCACCATGCAGCAATAACGGTCGTAAGTGGCACCGCAAGCATCAGCCCCATTGAGCCAACAAGGATACGTACAATTTCATCGGCAACCATTTCTTGATTCACGAGATACGTAAGCGGCGTTTCCATAAGCGACATAAGGAGCACGAGCGGAAGCGCCGCGCCCACATACGCAAATACGAGCGTGTTGGTAAGCGCAGAAATATGATCGCGCCCCACACGCATCGCCGCACGATAGAGTTCCTTGAAGCGATACGCCTGGTTCGCTGCTTTAAGCTCCTCAACAATAGCCGCCTGCGTCACTGCAACGTCATCGAGCACGCCAAGCATGCCAATAATAATACTGGCAAGAAGGACTGCAGGAAGATCGAGGGTACCGCGCGTTGTCACATTAAGATACACTGCCGCATCATTTCCTGTCCCCGTAAATCCGGCGAGTGCAACCACAAGTGACGCAAGCACAATGCTGACGCCCACCGCTAAAAAGGTGCCCGCAAATGCCGTAATGCCCTGCGACTAAAATCCATGCGTCATAAAAATAGCGAGCGCAAGCACCGTTCCCGCGATAGCAATGGTGATTGGGATGGGCGCGTAGCCAGCGGTAATGGCGGGCACCAGCACAAAAAAGATTGCGCAGAGCGAAATCGCGAGCGATGCGAGTGTGCGCCATGAGCGCTTCCCGAGGAGGAGCACGAACATGGAAGCGAAAGCGAGCCCGAGCACACCAAGGAGTACGCGACGGTCTCGATATTGATAGGTAAGATATACATCACCTTCAATAGTTGTCGTGCGCTTTATGATAACGTCATTCCCTGGACGAAGCTTTGGGGAGAGGTCATATTCAAAGGTAAGCACACTTCCCTCCTTCGTGCGTGCATCGACCGTTTGTACGGTAACCTGCAGTGTTGTGCCCGGCACCTCAATGTGCTCTTCACGCACCACACGTACGACTTCGGCACGAATAAGCTCCTGCGTATCAGCAAGTGCTTCTTGTGCCTGCGCGCCGGCAGGAAGAAGTCCAAGGAGGAACACAAGCGCACTCATGAGAAATCCTCGCATACTTTATCCAAGAAAAAATATTGCCGTGTAATACCCTGCCGACGCCCCAATCACAAAAGTAGGGATAAGGTACACCAGCAAATCATTTGTCGAAAGTTCCATAGCACCACTATACCTCGACAAGCGACGCATGTACACACAAAAACAGACTGGATTGGCCATCTTCGGGGAGGCGAGGTGCTCAATACAGTCTGTTCTTCCTAACTTGTTCTTCTATAATCATTCATAGGGCCTTCAAAATTGAGTGCAGATGCATTGGCTGGAGGACAGTTTTAACTGTAGGCGTACCCATACGTACGACGGAAGTTAAAACTGTCTGAAGCCAGTGCATATGTGCCAATTTTGGAGGTTCATCTCCTCGCGACGGCGACATCGCTGCTTTCTGCATACAGTCTCCCACTAAGCGCAACATAGCCGCTTTGCAGCGCGTAGTCTCGGGTAAGTTCTTGAATTACGGCAACTTGACGCATCTCAAGCGCGTGCGTGTCGCGCTCTATTTCTGCAAGCTCCGCGCTCATTGCACGCAGCGCTACCGCATGCATCACCGATTGCACGAGGACATAGCCAAAGAGTGCAAAAACAGCAACCATGCACGAGAGAACTGCGTACGAAATATACGCGCGAGGGATTCGAAGGGTGTCAGTGTGAGAAGACATAAGAACAAATGAACAAGTGCACTTTCATCCAAGGATGGCGAATTTGTACTGTCAGGGAGCTATTTTTAACCTTCGCCGTATGTCATATATACGTCTTCGGCTAAAAATAACTCCCTGCCAGCACAACTTCATCCAACCTTGCATGAAATTGCGGTTATTAGATAACTCTCTATGAGTCATTTCGAGAAAAAACTCTAAGTTTTGCGCTGCGGGCGCGTGGATTTTGAGCAACTTCGTCGTCACTCGGAATGATTGGTTTTTTGGTGACAACATCACCTTTGCCGTCTGCGGCCGCCTGACGGAAGGCATGCTTCACCATTCTGTCCTCAAGGGAATGAAAGGTGATAATCGCAAGCCTGCCCTTTGGCGCAAGATGTGCGAGCGCCTGCGCAATGAACGTTTCGAGTGCGCCGAGCTCATCATTGACGGCAATACGCATCGCCTGAAAGGTTCGCGTTGCAGGATGAATGCCACCATGTCGATACGACGCGGGCACTGCCGCTTCGATAATACGTGCGAGCTGCCCAGAGGTTTCGATAACGCCTTCCGCACGTGCGGCAACAATCGCTTGCGCAATTTTCCATGCATACTTTTCTTCGCTGTAGCCGCGAAGAATAGTCGCGATAGAATCCGCCTCCCATGCATTAGCGATATCGTGCGCGGTGAATGCGTACGACTCTGGGTCGCCATAGGTCATGCGAAGTGGTTCATCCACACGGAACGAGAATCCTTTCCCGCCGCCTTTCGAGTCGTCGCCGCCGAATTGTTCTTGCCGCCATCCGAGGTCAGCAAGGATTCCGTCAACTTTATCGTAGCCGATTTGCTCGAGCAGCGGACCAATCTCGCGGAAATTTGCATTCCAGAGACGCACATTCGGCGCCACCTTCATGAATTTTTCACGTGCTTGTGCGACTGCTTTTTCATCAGCGTCAAGCGCAACGAGCGTGCCGCCCTTCCCCAAGTGCTCCGCTATGAGCAAACTGTGTCCGGCTGCGCCAAGAGTTGCGTCGACAATAATGTCGCTCGGCTGTATATCGAGCGCATCAACCGCTTCATGCAGAAGGACGGTTATATGGTGTGTATCGCTCATATTATGCGCGACTTACTATCTTCTCTGCCATCTCCGCAGCATTTGTTTCAATGCCTGCAGAATAGTCACGCCAGTGAGCTTCATCCCAGACTTCCACACGATTGTGGACACCTGCAAGGACGACTGTTTTGTCGAACTTTGCAAATGTTTTGAGCACGTCGGGGACAAGCACACGCCCGGCACTGTCGACATCCACTTCCGCAGCTGCGGAGAGCATGTAGCGTGCAAAGCCTCGTTCGTCGGCAGACGCAAAGGGAGAATTGGTGAACATCGCACTCACCTTTTCCCACTCCGCGAGAGTGTATACCGTAAGGCACCCCTCAAGACCACGAGTAATGACCACCGACTTGCCGAGCTCCTGACGCCATTTGGCAGGGAGCGATACGCGGTTTTTGATATCGATCGTATGTGAATATTCACCGATAAGCATGTGGTCATGACGTGACAGGAACGTGTATGCTTCATTTACGTAATGTAAAGCAATTGCACTTCTTTCAAAATGGGATGAAATCGTGCAGATTTTTAGAAATTTTCACGGGAGCCGTGCCCGATGCACGGTGAGTGTGAAAATTTGTGAAAAGCTGTGCGAGTTCGCCCATTTTGGAAGAAGTGCTCCACTATCTCCCACCACGGGTCAAGTATATGCCACTTTCCCCCACCGTCAAACACAAACCTGTGCATAAGTGGGTTGACATTACTTTGAAAAGTATGTTTACTATGCCCACGATGGACGCACGCGAAGAAAAATGGCTACTTGAAGAAGGTTTTAACGGCGTCGAAAACAGCGAGTATTTTGTTGCGCGCGAAAAATTACGCAGCGGTGAACCGCTCGCGTATCTCATTGGCACCATGCCGTTTGGACCACTCACTATCGCACTTGCTTCAAAGCCGCTTATTCCTCGCGTGGAAACAGAGTTTTGGGTCACGAAGGTTTTACACGAACTGCCATTCGTGCCTGAAAAAATCCTCGACCTCTGCGCTGGCTCTGGCTGTATCGGCACGCTTGCGCTCCACACCTTCCCTTCCGCACATGTCGATTTTGCCGAACTTGACGAATCCCACCACGAAACCATTCGTGAAAATATCGTACGGAATAATCTCCCGCTAAAAAACACCTCCATTAATGGAGGGGATCTTTTTGAGCATATTCAAGGAGGAGCAACCTACGATTTAATTCTTACCAACCCACCCTACATCGACCCCGCCCTTGACCGCACACAGACTGAGGTAAAAATGCATGAACCGCACCTCGCACTGTATGGTGGTGCCAAAGGAATGGAAATTATTGCGCGTATTATTCGTGAAGCCCCAAGACATCTTGCGGAGCACGGCATCCTCGTCATCGAACATGAACCAGAGCAATGTGAGGCTGTTGCTAAGCTTGCGATGGTGAATGGTTTTTCTGTAACACATTACCCTGACCAGTACGGAGTGTTGCGATATACTATTCTAAAAAGGTTATCGTGAACAACCACGTGCTTGCTTGTCAGCCTGGATCCTTCCAGGATGACAAAAGTAAAATGCATTGTTTTTGATTACTATCTAGTTAAATCCACGTCAACTTTACCAAAGCAAAAACCGCGTGAGCGGTTTTACTGTTGGGTTGCGGTGGGGTTTGTTTTCATAGCTTCTATGAAGTCGTCGATATCGCCACCTAGGACAGCATCAACATTATTCACTTCATAGCCAGTGCGGTGGTCCTTGACCATTTTGTACGGGTGCTGGACATAGCTGCGGATTTGGTTACCCCACTCGATTTTCATGGTGCGGTCGACGGTGAGTCCTTGCATCTCTCGTTTGCGCTGCTCTTCTTGGAACGCGTAGACTTTACCGGCTAGAAGGGCAAGTCCCCGTTCTTTATTTTGGTGCTGGCTGCGCTCGGAGGAAACATGGACGGAAATATTTGTCGGGATATGCACAATACGCACCGCGGTTTCGCGTTTGTTGACGTTTTGTCCGCCTGCACCGCCGGATTTTGCAAAGGAAATCTCGAGCTCATCTTCAGGAAGTGCGCCTTGTGCGGCATCTTTAAACTCAGGCGATACTTCGACGAGCACAAAGGAGGTTTGACGTTTATCGTTCGCATTAAATGGCGAAATACGCACGAGGCGATGCACGCCGGCTTCGTGTTTCAAGTTGCCGTACACGTTCTTCCCTTCGACAAGCAGTGTAATGTTGCGATAGCCGCCGTGATCATTTTCGTTCTCGTGGATACGGGTGACGGTATAGGCGTGATTGTCCGCATAGCGCATATACATCTCGACAAGCATGCGCGCAAAGTCTTCCGCGTCAGCGCCGCCGGCTCCTGCGACAATAGAAAGCACCGCGTTACAACGGTCGTATTGTTCTTTACCTTCCTCCGCATCACGCAGCGATTGCAGCTCTTTAATCATTTCCTGCGCTGCTTTTGGGTCTTGCCAAAATTCGGGCAGGTTCATTGCGTGCTCTATCTGTGCGATGCGCTGCGTACTATCTTGTTCCGTCATGAATGACGTTCAAGATACCACGAATAATGAGATATACAACAAAAATCCAAGTGAGGTAGATAAGGGCGATAATAAGTTCGGGGAGTTTCGCGATGGGTATAACCGTAATGAGAAATTGTGCGTACCAGGTGCCGGCTTGGAGTGACGGGCCGAAACGCATCGGCATTTTGTGGTACGTCATCATGACCGCATTCATGCAGAGCACACCAAAGAGTGACCACTGCATTGCGTATTGCAAGTCGCGCGTGACTGTGTGTCCAAAGTGCGAAAGGACGAGCGCAAGCCCAATCGCAAACATCGCGATGCGTAGAATTTTATAGATTACCTGAAGGATACGGCCTTCATCTTTTGAAATCGTGCCATCCATCTGTGCAATGAGCCACGTCACGAGAACGACCGTCGACGCTCCAACACCAAGCGACGTACCAAATTGGTACAGCCCTGAAACAACTGAAGAAAATATATCGTACATACAAATACTATACCACAACTAATCTCTTGGTGTATCCTCGCCGAGCACGGGCTGCGCCTTGAAAAGTTTCTTGGAGAGTGCGCGATGGAGGTCATTAAATTCTGGCGATTTGGTGAGAGCGTAGACAACAAATACCGTTACCATACCAAGCGCTCCTGCTATGAAGCCTTGTCCGAGCACGCCCCACAAGGTAATGCGCGTACCAAATACATACACAACCGCATTGAGCATGGCGTAGGCGACGGAACCGCCGGAAAGCGCCGCAACAATGGAGCGCAGGAGTGACGCATGGAGCGGCATATGGTCGATACGGAAGGTACGCACCGTTGCATGCACCAAGAAGGCGACGCCGAGAATAGTGCCGAGGCTGTAGGCAAGCGGTAGCGCGAGAAGTTTTGTGTGCAGAACATCTTCAACACGAAGTGTTGTTTCGAGCATATTCGCCACGAGCGCGTACTGTGCCGTGAAGAAATATGCAAGCCCAATGATGAGCGCGGTTGTGGCAAGCGTCGTGAAGAACGGCACCCGTGTGTTCCCTGCTGCATACCATGCACGCACACACAGAAGGTGGAGCGACTGCGCCGCAAGCGAAACTACAAAAAGTGCGAAGACAGCAGCGGTGAGACGTGTGTCGTTCCAGCTAAATTCTCCACTCCCGAGAATAACGCGAACGAACTGCGCGCGGAGCACAATCGCGAGCGCGATAATCGGCAGTGTCCAAAACAGCACGTGGCGAATACCTGCAGAAACCTCATGACGGAAGCGTTCAAAATCTCCTTCGGCATGCGCTCGGGCTAAGAGCGGGAACGCCGCAACAGAATAACTCATGCCAATAATCGCAAGCGGGACGGACTGCAGGTTATACGAAAGCTGGAGCGCAGCGACAGTGCCGGTGCCGATAATGGTTGCAAGCGACACGAATACAAAGAGGGTGATTTGCTGCATCGAAAGCGTGAAGGCGCGCGGGAGCGAATCTCGAATCACTATGGCGAGCGCACGCCATTCGAACACGTGCGTCATGCGCGGCGCGAGTCGACTTGCGAGGATTGAAGGAATTTGCACTGCCGCATGGAGAAAAGCACCGAGCACAACACCCCACACGAGCCCAGCGGAGCCCAGGAACGGATAGAGCGCCACGATACCGAGAATAATACCAATGTTGTACAAAAGGGGGCTTATCGCAAAGAGTATGAAGCGATGATGGAGCTGGGTAACGACGGCAAAAATTCCGGAAACGCCGAGAAAGAACGGCTGCAAAAGAAGAATGCGTACAAGGAGGATGAGTTCTGCATGCTGCGCTCCGGTAAAGCCGGGGAATAACACATGCGCATAGTACGGAAGTGTGAGCGCAACAAGAAGTGCAGCGAACGCATACACGCCACTAAACAAGGTAAACACTTGCGACAAAAGATGTTGCGCCCGCTCTGCGGAGCCTGCCATACGTTCCGAGACGAACGGGATAAGCACATACGCAGAGAGCGCCGCCGAAAAAATAACGAACAATAGGTCGGGTACACGAAATGCCGCGAAGTAAAGGTCGAGCTCTCCGCTAAGCCCGAAGGTGTGGGTGAGGAGCCTGTCGCGCAAAAGGGCGAGAAGCTGCGAGCCAAACGTAAGCGCCGCAAGCACATACGCAGCCTGGTGCATGCCGCGGATTTCTTTTTGGGTGAATGCGAAGAGTTTATTGATCATGGGTCGAGGTTGCGGTTGTTGTACTTATGTCGAGACTGAGAGGTTCTGGGACAGGAATGTTCGCGATGCCAATACTAGAAATGCTACCTTTTTGCGTGAGTTCGTCAAGGAGCGTGCGGAGTATTGCCGTATCGCCACTGGTTGCGCGACGAATTCCCTTTTCGAGCACTGCGCGCGCAGCGTTTCGGTCGCCAGCTATTTGTTCAGTAAGCGCCGCATACACATAGACTGATGCGTCGCTCGGGAATTTCGCGAGCGCTTCAGCAAGGATACGACGTGCGGCAGGGACATCGGTATGGACTTGTGAAATGCCGTACGCGAGATACGTCCCGCTGTCACGAGAGCCCGTCTTTACCACCTCGGCAAACAAAGCAGCTGCCCCTGCGTAGTCTTCTAGCGCCATGAGCACATAGGCGTAGAGCGTGGTGTACTGCATCTGCGTATCACTCGTCATACGCGAACTGCTTGTATCGAGAATGTCGCGTGCCTCTTGCGCTCGCGATGCCTCAAGAAGCGCGGTTGCGTAGCGTAAGGTAAGTAGCGGCGCGTCAGGATTTTGCGCATAGAGTTTTTCCAAAATGGCAATCGTTTCGTCAACCGCGCCTTTCACCCCAAGCTGAGTAAGGAATTCATAGTGGGTCAGCGCGGCCTGTGCAATCTCTGTGTTGTCAGGATATTTTTTCCGTGCTTCAACGATGTGTGTGGTTACCGTTCGTGCGAGGTCCAGCGCTACTTCTGCGTCGTTCGCAACGGTGAGCTGACTACGAAATTCTGCAGCTTCGGTCTCGAGTGCGCCCGCAAGATAGTGTGGCGACGGCATGCTTTGATACGCTTCCTGCCAAGCTGATTTCGATGCAGCGCGCGTTGCAAAAGCATAGCGCACGGTGTAATACCAAACTAGAGCAACACAGAGCGCGAGCATCG
Organism: Candidatus Kaiserbacteria bacterium RIFCSPLOWO2_12_FULL_50_10; assembly: GCA_001783515.1. Lineage (GTDB taxonomy): Bacteria > Patescibacteriota > Minisyncoccia > Phycocordibacterales > UBA918 > HO2-49-34. The sequence goes on from MFMN01000007.1 coordinate 25,488, forward strand.
GTGCGCCAGCACGTCGCAGGAAGACCCGCTTTGTTGTTGTCATGAACCATGCTCGTTCTGGCGAAATTTTTGCCACACCCACACACAAGAATGCATAGAGAACTCCCACAAGAAGCACACTGCCACTTCCAAGCGGCATAAGGAGCGCGGCGAGCGTGCCCATGCCGACCCCTGCTGCAGTTACTTGCACGAGCGTATACCAACTTTTCTCGTAGAACTCGGGCTCGCGGAGCGCGCGCTGTGTCATATAGATTGCGGCACCTACGAGCGCAAGAAACGTGAGGGCGCCGAGCGTACCGAGATGCTGGAGCCACAAAGCAAGCGTGCCGCTTGGCGCTTCAAACTGCTCAGCATTCTGCAAAAGTAGCGCGAGAGTATTCAGCTCTTGTGTGAAAAGCTGCTTTGCACCACCCGCAAGGGCGAGTGCATACAGCTGTCCGTTTTGTACCAGTATGAGCAGCGCTGTCGCGAGTGCAAAAACTCCTCGCGCGCGGAGCGCGGCATTTCGCGTAAGTCGCGCAGCAATGTGGTTTGCTCGTGCAGCGTAGTGAAACTCGAGCAGCATACGCACGAAAAATACAAGACTTGCAATAAGAAGCACGAGAAGCATGCTCTGCGGAAGCACGTTCGTGCCATATCCCACGAGCACGAGCGAAGCCACGGCAACAAAACTTGCAATAATAAAGTTTCGCCTCGACATCATGTAGAGCGGTAGCGCAAACGCTCCCACGAAGAGCGTGAGCATGCCGACAAATGCCGTTGCGGTAGAGCCTCCGTCAAGAACTGCGCTCGGGAGCATAAGTACCGGAAGCGCAAACAGGACGCCGAAAAATACGCGAACGGTTAATTTCTGCACCACAAGAAGCGGCACGCAAAGTATAGTGAGCGCGAAGAGCGCAATCGGAAGGTAAGCACTCTCTGCATCAGGAATCCCGAAGAACGTGTCATACGATGGTGCATACTGTAAAAACTGTACCGTCGCCAGCACAAAGATTGCCCCTGCAGCAAGTTGCACACTCAAAAAGGTGAACTGAGCGCGACGCTGCATGACCTTGTACACAACAAGAAGCACGAGCACCGTGACACAATCGACAGCTACAAAAAATGAGAGCGAGCGCTCGCCAAAGCGAACAAGGTCGAAAACAGGGAGGATCGCAAAGGACGCAACAAGCGCAAACGAAATAAGCGGAACAATAGACTTCCGCTCTTTCTTCGCCGATGTATGTCGTTCTATTTTTTGCATGCTGAGCTATACGTGTTCGCGGCGCTTAAAAAAGACGTACGCAATGAGTCCAATGCCGAGGAGTGCCGCTGCACCAGTACCGCCATACACAAAGCGTGCAGCAACATTCGGACGGAGCGAGAAGGTTACGCGGCGAATAACGGTTTGGTCGGTATCGCGCGAGGACACTTTAAGGACAACATAGTAATACCCTGCTCTCCATTCCGGAATACTGAGTCCATACTGCCTCTTAACTTCCCCGCCCTGCGAAAGCACAACGCGATCCATAAAAGTGCTGACCTCAACACCGTCATCACGCACGACCTTCCCTTCAAGGAGCACATCGCTCGAGGAAGCATCCGCAAGCGACAGCACCACCTCAAACACGGGCGTTTCTTGATGCGCCCATTCACGCTTCTGCATTGATTCCTGTATTGAAAGCTCGCCCGCAGCGTACGCGCCCTCACTGAGGAAAAGTGCGATAAGAATGCCTATGCCTCGTAGTGTGTTCCTCATAGCAGTTACTTGGTGCCGCGCGGTAAACGCACGGTAATCAAAGGCGCCGTATCGTGGTCATGCAGGAGCACCGCGCCGCCTTGCGATGCTATAAGTTCTTGGGCCAAGAGAAGTCCCCGTGGCGACGATGCAAAGAGTTCGATGCCGGCAAAGGTAAATTCATGCACATGCTTTCCTGCGCGATAGGCAATGGTGAGCGTATCGGTTATTGCGTCGTTTTGCATAATGAACGACAAGAGCTGTACGAAACCGCGTTCAACCGTCTCGCGAGAACCTACAAACGGAATGTGTTCTGGCATGGTGTCGTAGGCAAGCGTAATGCCGCGCGCATGCGCATAGAGTGCATAGAGTGCACGGGTGTTGTCGAGCACCTCGCGGAGGTCGAGTGTCGTACGCATCGCGGGAAGCGCACGACCGCCGCGCGTTTCGCGCGTGTGATCAATCACGCGGCGTATCCAATCGTCGAGCGTTGTCGTTGCATGCTCCATGGTGGTAAGGAGCTCCTCGCGCTTAATGCCTTTGCGCTTTGCGCCCGAACGGAGAAAGGCGAGCGCCCACGAAAGCCCCACAACGGGAAGCCGCATGTCATTCGCAAGAAGCGCGACGTATTCTTGCTCGCGAACAAGTCGACGCACGCGGTGGCGAAGATAGAAGTACAAGACGGTGCCGAGCGCATAGAGAAGCGTAAAGAGCGCGAGCGGAAGCGCCGCCGCGGCAACGACATGGCGAGCGAGCGGCTGTGCGTCATAGGCAACAAGCAGTATGTCCTGCGTTGTCGCAAGACGTGTCGCAAAGACGACAACATCGCCCGCAGTTCCCTGCATACGGCCAGCCGAGAACACCCCCTGCGACGGAAGCGTGCGGAGTTGGAGCGCGGTGAGTTTTGGATAGGTCGCAGCGAGCGTTTCGCCTTCGGTGAGGTGTGCGATACCGTCTTCGCTCACCGTTCCCGCACTGAGTATTGTTGCGATGCCGCCACGATACTGCACCACCGCGGCGTGTCGCGCATGGAGCGTACCTTCGAGCGCTTGCGGTAAATCTGCTGTGCTCTGCGCAATGGTGCGCGTTGCATCTTCGAGCGTTCGTAAACGCTGCGCAAGCGCACCCTCATACATGCCGATTGAAGCAAGCGCAAACACCAAAAAAGTGAGCACAATACCCACAAACACCAAGAACCGATGTGGCTGCCACGAAAGACCTTTCATAGAAGCAGTATACGCCAGTTTTAAGAAACGAGAGGTGTGGATAGAAGGAGACTCGGGAATAGTGCGTGCACTGCAACGTTTCTTGTCAGACTTCTGGATTCCTCCTGAATGACAAAAGGAAAATGTAATGCTTTTGATTGCTGTGTAGTTAAATCGACGCAGATTTAACTCTTCGTTTCTCTAAAACACTACAGGCCGCTTTTGTCATCCAGGTGGGAGGAGGTGAATTGGCACGAAGTGACAAGAGAGGCTGCCCTGGGGTATCCAGATTGACAGGCAAAACTTTCAATATAAAACAAGCACCTGAATGCAGGTGCTTGTTGTATATTACTTCAAATACTGCAGCGCTGCCTCGAGCTGGAGATCCTTCTCTGCAAGGAGTGCTTCTGCTGAGGTGGTTGCGATAACGCTTGGCGTAAGCCCGAGCTTGTGAATACCGTTGCCTTCTGGGGTAAACCAGCGAGCTATCGTCACCTTCAGTGACGCCTTTGACGGCATGTCGACAACCTCCTGGACAGTTCCCTTGCCAAATGACTGTGTACCCATGAGTGTTGCAACGCCGTGCTCTTGCAGTGCTCCGGCAAGAATTTCAGATGCCGAGGCAGAACCGCCGTCGATAAGCACCACCATCTGCTTCGGCGCCTGCGCCCCAAGGCTTGTACCATTCGCGCGATGCAGCACCTCCTGCCCTTCATTGCCCACACGTTCGCGAAGCACGATGTCACCCTCCTTCAAGAAGAGACTACCAATAGCAACCGCGCTTTCGAGATAGCCGCCCGGGTTGCCACGAAGGTCGAGAACCATCTTTGACTTCCCACTCGCGACATACTCACGCATCGCGTCGACAAACTTCGCGTATGCAACTTGATTAAAGGTGTAGAGATGCACCACGAACACATCGCCCTTCACTTCTGTCTTCACGGTCGGGAGCTCAATCGTGTCGCGTGTAATCGTGACATCAAACGGCTCGCCTGACTCCTTTCGGTATACCTGCAAGGTAACGCTCGTGCCCTTCGGTCCACGAATAAGCTTCACCGCCGCATCGACACTCATGCCTTCGGTTGAGGTGCCGTCGATTTTGAGCAGCGCATCTTGTGCGCGCATACCCGCACGCTTTGCTGGCGTTCCTTCAATCGGCGAGATTACGGTAATCACGCCGTCACGCAAGCCGACTTCCATACCAACGCCCGAGAACTCGCCCGACATTTCCTGCATAAACTCTTCGCTCTCCTCGGCAGGCATGTAGATTGAGTAATCGTCGCCAAAGGTGCCCACCATGCCGGAAATAGCGCCATTGATGCGGTCTTGTGTCGACGGCTTTTCTGCGGTTGTTGACGCAAAGACAAACTTCTCGTCCATGAGGCGCCAGACGCGCCAGAATTCGGCAAGTTCCGCTCCTTCGATAGGCGCCGACGACGTACCACCAATCGTATATGTCGGGATGCTTGCCTTGGTAGAAAGTGCAAGACCCGTATAGGCACCAGCACCGAAAATTGCAAATGCAAACACTATAATGAGTGCCTGCGACTTCCATGAAGTCTTCTTTTTTGTATCCATAGGCGCAGTATACCTGCGAGGTGGAGAAACTCAAAATAAAAATCCTTGGCGTGCAGGAATGACCGTGCAGGCTCTTGACAAAAGTAATATAATGTGTAAAAATACTTGAGTCATCGTTGATGGCATTGATCTTTTCATTTTACGAGGTTTATACCTCATTTCAAGGAGTGCTCCATGGCTAACGAAAAAGGCAAGAACGGTTCCAAGGGCAAAGCTGGCAATGGCGGCGGCAACCACAAGGGTGCAGCCAACGATGTCGCAGCAAAAATTGCCGCTAGCAATGCCGGTCGCGCGCACAAGCGTGCGGGCAACAAGCTCAAGCAGGCAGGCGCTCTTGCGCGCGCGCAGGCAGCTGCCGCCGCGCGCGAGGACCAGCAGGCACGCATGCGCGCTGAAATGTCCACGAAACCCGTGGACATCGCCATCGATTGCGAACGCATCTTCAACGGCGTCGAAGGGGTTTACTACCTCTTCGGCCTCGTTGGCAAGGTCCGCCCGCACGAAACTCAGTCAGGCATCATCATGGTGTACGAGCTCCTCGATGCCCTCGACGAAACGGGAATTCGTAACGTCGCCCGCCCGGGCACGTACATCCCGATTCACGCGTTGCGGCTCGACCCGCACCGCGTGCAGTGGCGCCAACGTGACGTGGAGGCAATCGCCAAACACTTCCATGCGAATGTGTTTGGCGACATCGCCAAGACGATGCGTCGTCAGCATTTCGCCGAGAAAAACGAGGAGCTGAAGGCGGTGGCACTGAAAGCACGTGCAGAAGAAGCCGCGGCGAAAGCTGCTGCCCAAGCTGCGGCGCGGGCGGAAGAAGCCAAGAAGCCCGAGGAGGTCCGCTCGTTCGACGAACGCTTCCTCGCCCTCAAAGGCCTGTGGACCATGCCCGACGGCGTGGTAATCAGCACCTGGAACCAGCAGGACGGCGCACACTGCGCCGACGTGCGGTTCGCCCCGGAAGGTCATGCCCTGTACGGCTACACACCGTACATCAAGACGGCTCACCTGAGCCAGAAGGAGAACGGTATGCACGGGGAAAAACTCCGTGACTACCTGCGGGTGCACCTCGCACTCATCGAAAATGTTCATGCCCTCCTGGCCGCGTAACAGCGCGCCTTGAGCAAGGACACAGAGCGGGATTCGGTTCCGCTCTTTTTTTTGCCCAGCATTCCATGCTATGCTTCTTTAAGACATGCAAGACATGCGTAACCACACGCATCATGGCCAAACATATTGAAACCGAAGTTTTGAAAGCGAAGCAGGGCAGCGGCGAAAAAATCTACCTCATCGACACCCTCGCCGCAGAAAGCTACGACATGTATCACATCAAGGGCGCTCTCAGCGTCCCCTATGATGAAAACTTCATTGCGAATTTTGAAGAGAATGTCGGCGCCCCAAAAGACGCCGAGATAATCACCTACTGCGCCTCCCACTCCTGCCAGCTCTCCTCACTCGCCGCAAACGCCCTCGAAGCTGCCGGCTACACAAACGTGGGGCACTACGCCGACGGCCTAGCCGAATGGCGCGCCGCAGGCTTCCCCACAGAAGGCGAGCGCGCTTAGCAAAAACTCTCACGAATAGTCGTGAGAGTTTTTGTGTTTCTAGCGACTTGCAGTAGACTGGGTATATGCACTTATTTGGAATTCTTATTTTGCTCGCAACGGTTCTCGGCGGAACGTTATTTTTCTGGTATGAGCCTGTTGCAACAACTACTACCACATCAAATCTCCAGCAAAAAATCAAAACCTACACGAGCGCGCAGTCAACCGAACAGGTCGAGGTCTATGCAGGCATATCTGTCCCCGTCACCGCAACAAAACTAGACATCTCAAATCGTCAGCTTACTGGTTCACTCAAAGCAGAGGTGCGACAGCTCACCGCATTGACCGAGCTTATTCTAAGCAACAACGAATTTACAGGGCTTCCTGCTGAAATTGGACAGCTCACCGAACTACGCATACTGAATCTTTCAAACAACCCCATCACCGGACTTCCCCACGAACTAGGCAACCTGCAAAAACTCACCCTGCTCGACTTACGAAACACACAATACTCCAAAGCAGACCTGGCAATTATCGCCGCACAACTTCCCGCAGCAACACATATTCTCACAGAATGATGCAAAGCAAGGATACCATGTAAAACTCTCACGAATAGTCGTGAGAGTTTTCCCTTTTAAAACATCGTGTTGCTGTTCGCGCTTTCAACAGGAACAGGCTGGATTACATCCCAGTGTTCAACAATCTTGCCTTGCTCCACGCGGAAGATATCAACAATCGCAACTTCCTGCTCTCCGAATGAGCTACGAAGATGTACCCATACATAGTCACCTTCTGCCGCAACACGCTTGACATCAAGTGTTGATTTTGGCGCGCCCGCGTCAATCATACTTTGCACAAATGCACCGAGCGCGGCTTTGCCATTGGGAACAAGTGGATTGTGCTGAATATATGGTTCGCCCCAGTACTTCTCGAGCGCCGAAAGGTCGTGATCGCCGAAAAGTGCCTGATACGCGGTGAGAACTAATTTTTTGTTTTCTTCTTCCTGCGCACGTTCAGCGAGCGCTGTCTGCGCCGTAATGTAAAAATATCCGGCTGCTGCAATTGCGGCGAGCGCCAGCACCACAGCACTAGTAGTAAGTGTATTCATAGAGGTTTTGTAATTTTATAATAACTAACTTCAGACACATTCTACACTGATGAGTTTATTTTGTACACCAATGCCTGGAGCGCTGCGCGCTGCACATCCTCTATATGTATCGTTGGGCGACCCGCTTTGATAATCTCTAGTGCTTCGTCGACACTTTTTCCGTGTTCCCGCATAAGGTACGCCGCAACGAGTGTCGGCGCGCGACCATGCCCATTCTTGCAATGCACGTACACCTTCTTGCCGAGCGTGACCATTTTTGCAAGTACCGTCACGCCAAAATCAAGCTGCTCCTGCGTCGGTGCGGCATGATTTACAATCGGTATCCACGTGTAGAAGTCCACGCCAAACGGCATGTCGATATGATTCTCTTCAAGCGAAATATCCGCACGTATTCCCTCCTTCTGCAGCATTTCATCAAAATGCGTCACGCAACACTGATTCGTCCCAATATAAATCCCGTCAGTAATGTAGTTATACTCAAACACAGGAACCCCTGCATGCATATGATCTGTCATAAAAAATAATTAAACCGCTAACCAAAGAGCGCACCCTCTTTCTCCTCTACTCTTTTCTAAACTCGCCACCGCGCAACCGTCACAAACGACAACGGCAAGAGAATAACCATCTGCAGAACAGGAGTTAGCCCGATGTGCACATACGGAATAATCGGCATAGCCTCCGTATACGCCCAACGCCCCTGCAGGAGTGCGCGCCACTCTATGCCGAGCGCAAAAGCAAGACCAAGCACCATAAGCACAACCGCGTCCGCTGCGCTGAGTCGTGAGATCCATAAATAATCACGCTTGAGAAGCGCGATGCCAAGATACACAAAAAGAGTAAACATGACGTCGCCAAGCGTCGCAAGAAAACACGCAGGGGCATGCTGTAGTATGGAAACGTATCCCGCAAAGAGCGGTGCATGTGCGTTCTCCCACGCTCCATGCACCACAAATGAAACAAGTGATAGAACAAGTATGTGTTTTGCTATATTCATATATCTTATATGGCGCTATACACATGCAGCACATACGCAGCTATCATACACATGATACCAATCGCGCCGACATATTGTTCTACTTTCATAACGCGAAAAACCTCGCGGTCTATCGTATGCTCTCGTGCAACACGATGGTGTACCGCAAGGGCGGTATACGCAACCATGACTTTCCCGACAATATCTAATGTGAATGCGGAAATTAACATGTTGATTTCTTTCCCGCTATATAGTAAGTGCGCCACCACCCTGCACCAGTAAGAACACGCTCGCTGCTAAAAGAATAAGATCAAGCTCCCACCCCGTTTTGTCCATTGCACCAAAAGGGACGTGCCACTTTATTATCTTGAAATAGAGAGCACCAAGCATGACGACCACTGCAAGGAGTGCGGCAATTTGAAGATACACACCGAAGGTAAGTCCGAGTGACACCGCGACTTCTACAAAGCCGAGCATGAGAATCATACCCGCCGGCATGCCCATCATCCGGCTCATGCCTTCAGAATCTTTTAATTTCAAAACTGCGTGATAGATAAATATCGCCGCAACCGAAAGTCGCAAAAATAAATATGCAACATCACTATATTGACCAAGTTCAAACATAATAAAAATAATTACTAGTACTCACTAATGATACTCTAGGCATACTCGTACCAGTCTACCACACCCCTCGCGTTTTTCATGACCAATACGATCGAAGGACTGCCGCTTTATTCCTCAAATACAAAATCGAATAAAAATGGTAACAGCGATACGAGAAGTGATGCGACTGCGATAATATATGCTGCCCTGACCCCCATATTAGTTGTACGAAATGGAGCTATCAAGAAATAATAGAATCTGTAATCAATAGAAAAGTCATATTCTTGGTCTAGCTCGACATCTAATTCCAAACGTAATTGTTTATCAATAGAAATTTCACCCGCTGTTTTCTTTCCGCGAACAGTTGCATATATACACGCATCAGCAACACATATTTTACAGACCCTATTTACTTTTACAGACCCTCTATCATATTTATGAATGTAAACGATGTCATTGCCCACTCCAGCTTCTGGAGCCTTTCTAACAGTAAGTTTCATGTCCTTCATATTCTCTTCAAACTAGGCAAGATGAAAGTTTTTATACTCTTAGCAAAATTTGGAAACACTTGACAGATAACCATTTCAGCACTGTTATTATTAAATGACAATAAAATTTCTCCCCTGAAAGCATACTTCTCTTTTGTCAATCTCTCATGTAAATCACGGAAGTCGATTTTCAACTCATTACTACCATTAGCCTGCAAGATAAGTAATAAATTCATGTCTCCCAGATTTCCGTAGTGTCCTACTTTTTTAATGATGAAATCAAAAATGGTATCCGTGTCCAAAGCCTCCCGGTATCGTTTAAGTTCAAAATCCCTCCAACCGTCAGACTGCTTTATGATGAAATCTGGTGGATCATCTCTGTATTTATTGAGCGTATCTATGGAGTCTGTCTTATCTTTGTTGTAATTAAAACTATTTTTTAACTTAAAACATATTTCGCTTGTGCCTTCGTAAAAGTCGACCACAAAGAAAACGGCAGCTATTAATTCATGTTCGTCTCTATCGTTAGCGGACATTTGACCTAATCTGTGGACCCAGTTTAACGCTTCAGTCATGGAGTTAAAATCACCTAAGGTTTTACCTTGCTCATTCAGCTTTGCTAGAATTGATGACTTCTTGTGAGTCTCATACATCTTAAGCAGCTCAGCTTTGGGAAAGCAAGCAACTAAAGAGCTATTTTTTTTGCAGATTTCCATAGTCTTTTAAATTTCAGGTTAATTTGATTACGTATTTGATATTCATATATTTCTAGCGTTGCTTCTCGTGTGCAGGTAAAAAAATAATAAGAGGATACACCTCAAAACATTAGTTTTCTACCCTTCCGCCGGAAGAGTATTAAGTTTCTCATGTATTTCTGCAATCCCCACTACAATATCCTCGTAAATATTTGAACCTACACTAAGCCGTGACTCATCGATTAATCTTGTAGTAAGGCGGGTATGTACTGCAACAGCAATCGTGAGTCCAAGTGCCAGGTAGAATGAATTAGCATTTTCTAATCTTTCAAGATCTAAATGACTATGGGTGACCATTGGGTTTGCATGGTTAAGTCGACACCCCCAAACATATGCGCGCAACAGTCTTGATATATCGAATTCATTAAGTGAATCCTCCTTAGCTAAATCCTCAATCATTCCATCAATTGACCGACCCGACCAGCTTCGTCTCTCTTGCATTTTCTTGCTCAAAGCATCAAATTCTTTTTGATTTTCTTCTACATTAATTCTATGCTCTTCACTTATAGCTGCAGGATCTTGCCCCGTCTTTCTAAATAGTTCAAACTCTTCATGGATTTCTACTATCATATGCTCCTTAAATCGGTCTGCCATCAACTCTTTACCTTTCACCAACATGTACTCTGCAGAAATACCATATTCAATAATCTTTCGAGTGAGGTCAAGAATACTTTGTGAAGTTTCTTCAAAACGAGACAGGTATTCAATATCTCTCAACGTAGTAAAAGATATCCTGTAGATACCTACAAGCACAACCAGGAAACTAGTATTACCAACTTCAGCTGCCTCCGCCAAAGATTTGGTTATTTCGATTGTTTCTTTGAGTATTTCTTTAAGTTTATTATCCATTTTAGTAAAAAGACAGAGGTGTCAGGCACATTTATTGAGATGTAGTGTATTGCTTGTCTCGCGCGAATCTGCTCGCTGCTCTTTATTCTGCTATAAGAAATCTTATTCACCCACCTCCTCAACTCTAAAGGTGTAGGCAATCCGCCCTTGTTCATCCTTCCTGCCATCGATAGTGAGTAGCGTAACTTTATATGTTTTGTCGCCTGCCGGAACAATATTGCTGCGAACATTTTCATTAGTAATGTCTACGCCATCTGGAAGATAGAAAGTAAAAAGTTTCTCTGGACTGTATGCGGGTTTAAAAGTACTTCCTAATATATCGCCCTCTGTATATCGAACGGTAGGATCTAGTGCCATGACTATCACCCGATGCATATATATCTTATTTTTTTCGCCTTTTGCCTCTCCGAACTTCATGGCAGCTTCAAAGGTTTCGAAAGGTAATGGCACTAGATGTGCCTTACCATCTATATCCAGATATTCATATGGGGTCGCTGGACTGTTTTCGTAAACCGTTTGAATGCTAACATACGCCTCAGACTCTTGAGTATTCAGATATGCAGCTATGCCAAAAAAAATACTGGGCACAGCTACTATGCCTGCAATAATTGTACCCCATTTTGTCCAATTGATTTCTGAAGATGAAGTTTTAAATTGGGTTAGAAATTTGTTTCCTTTAGCGACGGTATTTCTTCCCTCGTCCTGAATACATACATCTAAATTTTCAAAAGTATTATCTATAAACTGGTTGTTTTCACCTTTATTAAGAATGCCTATTCGTTTTTTCATTTGAAAATATACCCAATTAATTATCATATATGATTTCTGATGCTTGGAATTCTACTTTCAAGTTTTCAATTTTTCCAGCATCATGTAAGCGATCATATCTGTCGTACCCATAAGTATCTATCACACTTTGCAATGCTGATGTTTTATCCCCAGGCAAAAGGGCACTTGTCTGTACGACATCGATAATTGTTAGATGTTCATCAAAAATATCTTTAATTGTGAGCCTGCCCTTAAAAGCACGTATCGGTCTTTCAGAAATGTTTGTAAGCTCTGCTTGAATTTCATAAGATGCGCTGGTGCTCTCTGACTTATCTACATGTTCTAATTTAACTATTTCTGCATGCAGTTCAGTAGTTTCACTATACACTGACGTACTATTATTTGTGTTACTTGTATCAAAATGACCGTTCATATATAAGTTATTGACTAAATATATACAACCTAAAACAAGCCCCGTAACAACCATCCACCGCCCTGAGCCGACAACTTTTGTCCGGCTAATTCCAAACAATCCAAAAGCTATTGCCGCCAACGGAATCACTCCAATAAAATAGAACGGTACGGAGAGTAGTCCAAGTATAAAACTAATAATTGCAATTATATCTTTCTTAATGCCTGAACCTTTCACTTGTTCAACTTCTCTTTCCATATATTTTGTTTGTTGTCTCTTAAATTATTAGAGAATAAGAGGACAGTCCTCTACTCTGTTCAGAACTCTATACTGTCATCGTATCAGAATATTAATTCTGTCGCAATACTATTTGTTTTTCTTTTGAAAGATACAGAAACAAACCCCGAGAAGGCTCGGGGTTTGTTGTTGTTTGTTTGTATCGTACAAGCATACGCTTGTGCTACTGACCGAGAGTTTTGAACGACTCTTCGTCTGACTTGGTTTCGTTGTTGTCGGAGTCGGTTGAACTTACCATGTAGTAGTAGGTGGTGCTTGCGGTGAGTCCACTTAGGTTGATACTGTGACTCGTCGTGAGGAGCGTGCTTTCTGCGCGGAGTACGCCGTCGGCATCAGTATTGAAATTTGATGTCGTGGAGTACCACACTACGCTGTTTGCCGCTTCGTCGGTTTCCCAGACGATGGTTGCGGTTGTTGTTGCGATGTCCTTTACCTCAAGGTCTGAGATCTCGGGTGCTTCGGTATCGGCAAGGGTTGTGAAGGAGAACTCGCTCGACATTGCATCATTGCCCGAGGCATCCTCGGAACCAACTCTGAAGTAATACGTGGTGCCTGGATTGAGGTCGGCAAGACGAATCTGATGTTTCTCAACCTCAGAACTGCTTGTTTTCATCTGGACACCAGCCGCGCCGATTACAAATCCTGAGCTTGTTGCAAACCAAACGGTGCTGTCGGCATCTTCATTGGTTTCCCAGGTGATAGTCGCGCCACTTTCCGTGATACGACGAGCCGACACGTCGCTAATCATCAGATCGGTAACATCCTCATCGTCGTCTTCGTCTTCATCCTCATCGTCGTCGTCACCTTTCACCTCGTCGTCACATCTCCCTAATGTGTCGCCGTGTGCAAGGTGTGCCTGCACCGCAGGACCGCCGATAGAGATGGTGTGCTGACCAGTACCTGTTTTGTGACAGACTTTCACGCCCTTCACGCCAGGCGCGAGTGCGGTACGATCGACGTCGTCTTCATCTTCGTCATCTGATATACGCTCAAAGACATTTTTCTGCCCGTGTGCGAATCGACTCAACAGCTGGTTGATGGTCTGCCGTGTAAGTGGACCAACCTCGCCAGCCCGTTCAATACCGAAGCGTTCCTGCAAACGCTCGATTGCGCGAGCGGTGAGTGAGCCAAAGTAGCCGGTGATAATACCTTCTGGATAAAGTTCTGGATCGGAGGCGAGAAGCTCTTGGAGCTCTCGAACATCGTCACCCGTTGCGCCAATTGCAAGTTGACGCGTGATTTGAACGGCCTCTCGAATCTCTCCGCGGAGAGATTGCTGCTGAGCCTCAAGGTCAAGTAGTTGTTCTTGCAAGGTTTTAATTTGTTGCAAGAGTTCTGCGAGCCGTTCTGCTATTGTTTGTGTTGTATCAGTGGTTTGTGCGAAGACCGGAGCGGTCGTTACACTCAGTGCAAAAACAATAACACTTACGCTCAATAAAAACTTATTGATCATAGTGAATAATGTTTAATAATATGAGTACAAGCAAATGGGAAGCCTATACCTTTTCCCATCATATGCTCAGGTGCAGAAAAATCAAAATGGTGCGCGGTTTTCAGAACGTATAGGATAGACAGGAATTCTGAAGTTATTAAAAATGTTATTGCAATTTCAGAATGTCTCCGTGTAAAACGATAGGTTGCATTCCTAGGATTTCCTCTTTGTATGATAATTCGCTTGGGATACTATTGAGAATAAAAATCTTTTTACCTGCGCCAAATGCATAGCCGATTTCGAGGAAGGTGTTACCGCCGATGTAGTTTTCTATTCCCTTCTTCTCGTAGTTTGTAACAAGAATCGCGTCACACGCATCAATTTTTTGAAAATGCTTTGCTATCGCATCTCCCTTCTTTTTCCAGACTTCATGCTCGGGCGGAAATGCATCAATGCCACCATTCCTCTCAAAATACGCACCAACTGATGTGTCGTCGCCCTTCATTTCGAACTCAACCTCTGGATGCAGCACAATATGATTTTCATTTTCAAGCACTTCTTTGAGCTCCATAAATCTTGCATACCCGGACATTGATGAGCATATACATATCTTCATAATTTTTTTGCTTGCTTTTTTAAAATTTTCTGTTAATGTAATCGGTATTAGGGCTTCGGCCTCCGAGACACCCCGCAGCAATGCGGGGTGTCGATGTTTTAAGTGAACTGTCGAAATGCTTTTTGTATCTCAATAAACTGTTTTTCATCTACAACACCGACTTTTCTGATCAGTCGCTTATTGCTTATCACTCGCGCCTGGGTAAGTTTTACATACATCTTTATCGTTTCGAAATATAATAATATTTTTATCGTTGTATTTAGCTAAAATATTCATAACATTTTCTCGAGGATAGTTAAGAATAAATCTTATATGTTCCCCATAAAGTCTCTCCTTATTATTACCACCCATATCAGGACGAACATTTCGGAAGTGAATAAAGTACCTTTTTAGAATTCTCCAAAGCGATAACCATTTAGGGTAATCAAAGAAAATAATTGTGTCGGCTTTTTTAGCTCTAAAATCAATTGTTTTTGTGAAATTACCATCTAATATCCATCTCTCCCCCTTCATAATTTCCTCCTGCCTTAATACAAACTCATCTTGAGAAATAGGACTCCAGTTATTTTTCCAAAAAATCTTGTCGAGATGAAAAACTGGTAAGTTCAATTTTTGCCCTAATTTGTTAGCATAGGTACTTTTACCTGAGCCAGGAGAACCTATAATAATAATCTTATTCATTTGAAAATAATACCATAAACCTTAGTATTTGTGACCCTACGGGGAGTCGGTCACAGTTGCTAGGTATTTTATGTTCGCTGTCGCTCCAAAAATACCAAGCACTGCCGACCCCGGCGCGGCGACAAGTATTGTTGTTGTGTTCCGCTGAAGCTTCACATCAACAAAAATCTTGTATACCGCCTTACGCCGTTCGACTCCCCGTAGGGTCTACAACATACAACAAAACCAAAGCTGACGCTTTGGTTTTGGTATGTTGTGACCCTACGGGGAGTCGAACCCCGCTTCCAGGAATGAGAATCCTGTGTCCTAG
>MFMN01000008.1 GCA_001783515.1 Candidatus Kaiserbacteria bacterium RIFCSPLOWO2_12_FULL_50_10
TAAGTGCTTCGAAGCGTTCGTCCATCGAGATGTTGCTGAGGTCTTTTTCGTGATGGAAGAGCCATGGATTGCCGAAAATTGCGCGACCGAGCATGACGCCGTCGGCGCCGGTTTCTGCAGCTTTTTTGAATGCGTCTTCGCGAGACTGCACGTCGCCGTTGCCGAAGATAAGCGTGTCGCTGCCAAGTTCGTCGCGGATTTCGACCGCGCGCTTGACGCGCTCCCAGCGTGCTGGCACTTTCGACATTTCTTTGCGGGTACGCGCATGCACCGTAATAACTGCAGGCTTTGCAGCGAGAAGAAACGGGAGCCAGGTTTCGAGCTCGTCGTGATTATAGCCAAGGCGAGTTTTTACGGAGACTGGTCGCTCCACGCCATCAAACGACATGCCGCGCTTTGCTGCTTCGATAACCGCCTTCGCTGCTTCAGGATTTTTAATCATCGCCGAGCCGCAACCTTGTTTTTCAATACCTCGGTCCGGGCAGCCCATATTGATATCGACACCATCGTAGCCGAGCGTAGCGCACAGGCGCGCCGCAAGCTCCATATGCTCAGGATTCGCCGTAAAAAGCTGCGCCACAATGGGGCGCTCTTCGGGCGCAAACTGCAAATCTGCACGAAGCTTTTTCTGCCCTTCTTCGGGCGCGCGAGCGAGTCCATCGGCAGAGACGAACTCTGTCCACATAACGTCTGGCCCACCAATCGTACCGTCAGTACGCTCGTGCGCAGAATACTTCGCAATGACGCGGCGAAATGAGGGATCGGTCACATCCGCCATCGGCGCAAGAACAAGCAAAGGTTCACCCTTTGCTTTCGCGGCAGCGGCAATGTGCTTCCAAAAATTCATCGCGCTGAATATGACACAAAAAACACTCTTAATCAAGAGGTTCTGCTTGCACTGCGGTAGTGGACGCTACGGCAGCATCTTCTGGCACTTCGCCCTGAGCGTTTTTATCGCGCACGTAGACGCGGTTGCCAAAGCGGAGATCGATGCTTTTGAAGCCGTCTTTCGGAAGCGAGGCATACTGCGTTGTCGCGAAGAGCTCTTCAAGCCGTTTGATGACTATATCTGCGGGCTCAGCACGACGAGTCTTCAGTACGCTCCCCTGCGTAAAGAGATACCACACATCGTAGTCGTCAACATACCGCACTTCGAGGAGTGAAAGTCCATAGCGTGCAAACACTGCCCGCAACGTAAGCATGTCGGGGAGCGATACCTGCGACGGCACGTATGCGGCATACTTTGGCGATGATGATGACACCGTAATGCGGGGATACAACGAGCCTAAGAGTGATGCGGGCGCTTCTGCAAAAGCAAAGCCTACGGTATCGATAAACATACATTCGTGAGCGCCGCCACACCAGAGCGCACGCGGCTGATATTCTTCAAACTCAATAGCAAGCTCCGTGCGGTGTGGCTGGGTGATGCGCACCTGCGCAAGACGCGGCACCTCGCGGAGACGACGCTCAATTTCCTCGCGCGGCACCTGATACGCGAAACGATGTGGCACAAGCCCGAAATATGAGCCGTCGAGCACTTCTTCGACAACGGAGCGTATCGCCATCGGCGAAATCGTTGTACCACCCTGCACGAGGACGGTACGCACCTGAAAGGTTTCGACGCGTGTACCATAATACACACCCGTGAGAACGCTCGCAAAAAAAGCAGCGACACCGAATATTTTTGCGGAGCGCCGCCACGCAAATGAACGCGCAGCGGTGCGCGGGCGATGCCTCTTTGCTTTCGTAATGTTGCGCACCATAGATACTCTTATTTCCCGACGAGCTGCGTCACGAGATGATCCGCAAATGCGGGGAGCGAAGAGCCAACTGCTTCAAGCGCACGCGGGACCAGTGATGACTCCGTAAGCCCCGGGAGCGTATTTACCTCGAGGAAGTAAATACCGTCGCTCGCCACGATAAAATCACTGCGTGAGTAATGGGCGAGTCCGAGTTCGGTATGTACAAGACGGGCAAGCTCCATGAGCTGCTGCTTTGTTGCCTCGTCGAATCGACCGGGGCATATTTCTTCGGATGCGCCGTTGTATTTTGCTTCGTAGTCAAAAAATGCTCGTTCCTTTGCAGGGATAATTTCGATGGGCGGAAGTACGTAGAGCGGCTCGTCGCGAAAATGTTCAATCACCCCAACCGTTGCTTCGGTACCTTCGATTTGTTTTTCCACAATAACTTGATCGTAGGTTTAGAGCGCTTCGGCGAGCGCGCGCGGAAGTTCTGCGCGTGTTGCGGTACGGACACCGTGCGACGAACCTGAACGCACCGGCTTTATCACGTAGCGCGGACCAAACAAAGCCGCGATACCCTCGGAAACCGCATGGACTTGCTCTTTTGAAGAGCGTGAGACGAGCATGTGGGGTGCAAGTAAGATAGGATGTTCGCGGAGGTGATCTTTGGTAATACCTTTATGCATCGCGATTGCTGACGAATACGAGCCCGAGCCCGTAAAAGGCACGCCGTGCCGCTCAAGCACACGCTGCACCTTGCCGTCTTCGCCATACGCGCCATGCAGGCCGATAATCACACCGTCAACATGCTGCAAAATCTGTTCTGGCATGTGGCGCCGTCCATCAATCGTCCATTCGCCGGCGCGCGTAATCGTGACGTCAAGCGGGGTGACACGTTCATGTGAAAGCCCCTCCGAAAGCGCGCGCAAAAGCGCCGCCCCAGTTTTCAGCGACACCTCATGCTCTTCACTAGGCCCCCCACGCAGAACCGCAATCCGATACTTCGACATGCCGCAAGTATACCACCATTTCCACAGCAGTGTCACTTCTGGAGCGCCGGGCAAACATGCTCAAGTACGCAAGGGGACATTTTCTGTTTCTGCAGTTCTGTACTACACTGCAAATAAGAAGTTGTATGCGAAAGGTTCTTGGTATATGGGTGCTGTGTGCAGGCTTTGTGTTTGCCTATCTCTTAGTGATAACACGTATGGTTTCGCCGTATTATGTTGCGAAGTTTGCGCCGCTCAATGCTGCAGGAATCGCCATCCTTGCGAGCTTTCTCTCTATACTTTTTTTCGCCTGGCGCTATGACACTGACCGCACGCGTAAACTACTCGTCAGCATAGCAAGTATCCTCTATCTTATCTTCGCCGGCATGGCGGTAACACTCGATCGTGTCGCGCTTTTTGCGGAAGCACCGTCGATACCCCTCGTGCATATCGGTATTATGTCGATTGCGCCAATCTCTGCTATCTGCCTCACGATTGCGCATCGGCGTATCCGTCGCGATAAAAAAACTACTGCGCTATGATATATTTTCTTATTCTTCTCCCTCTTTTTGCAGGGATACTCTACGTCTGGTTTGGAACAACCGGCATGCTCAAGGAACGCCGTATCGCACCGTTCCTCGTGCTTATTATCTACGGTATTTCCTACATGCTTCTCGCGGCACTCAACCAGTTCCAGCTTTTTGGTACCACCATCCACGCCATTGAAGCGAGTACGCATGCAACCGCTATCACCCTCTTCGCACTCACCTACGGCGCACTTGTCATGAAACTCCCCGCACGGAGTGCGGGACCGGGGAGTTTACTGCTGTAGGAGCCGCCCTCCGGCGGCACTAATTTCTTGATTGCAGATAAAGCAAAAATAAAGACACACGCTACGAGCGTGTGTCTATTTTTGTAGAGGTTTAACTTCTTTCAAAATTGAGTTCAGGTGTGCCTTTCGTTTGGCAGTTTCGACCGTAGGTGTACCTGACGTACAGTGGAGGTTGAAACTGCCAAACGAAAGGTGCAGATGGACCAATTTTGGAAGAAGTTACAGTCCGCAGATTTCTTTGGCGTGTGTGATGTCTTGTTCTGAAAGCCCCTTCTTCAGCGACTGCGAACCTGTTTTTGCGTACATAATCGAGGCGTCGCCTTCGACATGACCGAGACCGAGTGCATGGGCGAGTTCGTGTGCAAGGACAATACGCAGTTCTTCTCCTGAGCTAAATTGATACACGTTAATGGTGCGCGAACCAAAGGTGCCTTGTGCAAATGGGTTTTCTTGGTGGAACGTTTCGTTGTAGGAATTTACGAGTTCATTGTAGCGCACAACCTCTGCGGCGATACTGTCGTTGTAGGTGTTGATTTCTTCGGTAAGCTTTTTCAAAGACTCTCCTGCCGCAACGACTTTTTGCATGTCGTTGTCGAGCGCCTCACCTTCTGCGGCAAGCTCGTCATAGACATCTTGCGGTGCGCCCCCTTTTTTATTCCACTCACCGACGGTTTTGTTGTAGGCGGCGAGTCGCTCTTCGTACTTAATGCGAATCTCGTTGTACGCCGCAAGCGCCTTTTCATAATCCGCAGCAAGCGCATCGCGCTGTTCTTCCATTGCGGTGAGCTCTGAGCGCTCATTGCCGAGTACATCACGAACATTGCGCGAGACATCAGACTGTATTTGGCGAGTATCGTAGATAAGGTTCACGGGAATCGTACGCGCAGACGGCGTATCACCAAATTCGAAGAGGTTGATGCCGAGCGCGTCTTCCCACAGCTTTTCTGCGTCGTGCAGTGCAAGAGTGAGCTCGTCGTTTGATACACCAAAACGTTCATCAACGTCTCCGAGAACATAGGTAAGCGGTTCTTCGCACGGGCGCGCAACAAGACGCTCGAGCATAACCGCAGGCGCACTGTCACGATAGAAATACCCGACGAGAACGCCGAGCACTATCATGGCAACAACACGAATGCCTTTCATGCAAAAAGTATGGCACAAGATACCAAAAACAGCAACCTAATTGGTAGCTGTTGTAGGGCGCATTCTGTTTTTCTTGAATTGCGCAGGGCGTTTTGTATGGATATTTTTATTGAGAAACTTCTTTACTGGCTGCGGAAGCGCATCTTTGAACTCACAAACACGTGAGCAGTAGCCTTTACGTTTTTTTGTGCAGTCGTCGCACCCGATAAACAAAATGTGGCATGCCTGATTTTTGCAGTGATGATGGACGTCAGCTTTTTCCTTTGCGCAGAGATGACATGTCGCAATCACTTCATCAGAAATGCGCTCGCCGAGGCGTTCGTCAAACACGAAGTTCTTGCCGCGGAAGGTGTTTTCGAGCCCTTCCTCGTCAACTTGGCGCTTGTAGTCGATAATGCCGCCCTTCAAATGCTTCACGTCCTTGAAGCCTTTATGTTTAAGCCATGCACTCGCCTTTTCGCAGCGAATGCCGCCCGTGCAGTAGAGCGCGATTTTTGCATCTTCCTTGCCTTTCAAAAGTTCTGGGGTGATAGCAAGTTCTTCGCGGAAGGTTTCTACCTGCGGAAGCACCGCACCTTTAAAGTGTCCAACCTCGCTTTCATAGGCATTGCGCATGTCGACAACAATCGCTTCGGGGTCGTGTACGTAGTCGTTAAACTCCTTTGCGGTGAGATAGTCGCCCGGTGCGGTGACGTCAAAGACGCCGTTTGCAACACCGTCGGCGACGATGCGCTCTTTGACCTTAATGGTAAGCTTGTAGAATGACGGCGCTTCGCCTTCTTCGACGGCGATTTTGAATGGTACGTCCCCGAGTTCTCCGAGTGAATCAATGTAATCGCGGAATGCATCGAAGTTTTCTGTTGGCACGTTCATTTGTGCATTGATACCTTCCGACGCGATGTAAATACGTCCAAGACAACCGAGCTCTTGGAGCCTTGCAAAGAATGCATCGCGAAACGCCGCAGGCTCTCCAATACGCACATAGCGATAGAAGGAAAGCGTTGTGCGAGGGGTCGCGTCGCTTGCGACCTTCGCCTTGCGCTCCTTTCGTGAAAGTGTTGGTTCCATAATCGGATACTATACGACAAAAAGTTCGAAACGCAACTTTTTGGAAAGTCATGTATACTGCATGCATGTATATTGTCGTCATTGGATTAGTATTTGCGGTTATTGCCTATGCGGGCTACGCAGTGTTTGGCTCGTTTGCGCCAAGTTTTACCTCGCTTTCACATGAAGCTGAAGAAGTTTCAATTACCGAAACCGTTCGAGAAGACACGGTCGAGACACGTATTCGTGTCACGACGCCAACAAAGAACGCAAAAGTAACCTCACCAATCACCATCAAAGGCGAAGCGGTTGGCCCCTGGTTTTTTGAAGGCTCATTCCCTATTACTATTCTCGACGGCAACAGCAACGTGCTTGCGCAAGGCGCGGCAGTCGCGAGTGGTAACTGGATGCAAGAAGGCTTTGTGCCGTTTACCGCAACCATCTACTTCAGTAAATCCCCAACGGACGGCGGCAAAATCCGCCTCCACAAAGCAAACGCATCAGGACTCCCCGCAGGAGAAGCATCGTTCGACGTTCCTGTGCGGTATTAATTAAAATAAACCACCCCACCCCTTGTCATCCTTGGGCATTATGAAAATAACGTAGCGTAGGCGGAGTATATTTTCAAATGAACCGGGGATCCAGGATCAAGTGCATTGCATGTCAGACTGGATCCCCGGGTATGTGAAAAGAATACACGGACTAGGCGTCCGTGTTTCTTTTCTACATCCCGAGGATGACAATCTCTCGGGTTTTATTATGCCTGTTCGAGCATGTTCATCACGGCGTCGTTGGTAAGAAATGACGTCACATATGCCCGCACGCGTGATTCGTCAGCGTCCTTGAATCGCGCGAGAAGCCCCTGCACTTCTGCTTCGAGAGCTTCAGGAGTCGGCTTAATAGCATCCTTCTTTGCAATCGCTTCGAGGATAAGCTGGAGCTTTGCGCGTTTTTCTGCCATAGGCATCCACTCTGCGCGCATATCGTCACGCGTCTTCTTTACATGCGAGAGATAGTCGTCCATCTTAAGGTTTGCGCGCGTGAGGTCATCCTCCATCTGCGCAAACATTTGCTTGATTTCCTGTTCGATAAGAATCTCAGGAAGTTCAATGGTTGTTGCGTCAGCAATCGCGTCGGTGATTGCAGCTTTGTGCTTTGAGGCAACTTCTTGCTTCTTTTCAATCTCGAGATGCTCGCGGATTTTAGCCTTAAATTCCTCAACGGAAGAGAATTGTCCCGGCGCGCCGAGCTCTTTCACGGTTTCTTCGGTGAGCTCGAGCTTGACGGGTTCTGCATCAGCGATTGTTTTTGCCTCCTCTCCTTCAGCCGCCTGGAGCTTCTGCATCTTTTCCCATGCTGCCTTGCGGTGAAGAATGTCGTCAATTTGCTTCTGCACCTCTTCGTCAGAAACCGCTGCGGTCTCCTTTGCTTTATTGATACCTGCGGCGATGCCCTTATAGTCAGGAAGTTCGAACTGGGGCACGACCGACTGCACAATAGAGAACCCAACTGGATTTCCCTTTGCTACCTTCGTAAGGGTAAGTGCAGGCGTACCAATAGCGTCGATATTTTTTGCGCGAAGAATCTCTTCGTACGACTTAATAATCGCACGAAATGCCATTTCTTGAAGAAGTGCCATCTCGCCAATGTGCTTTACAAGCATTGCTTCAGGGATCTGCCCTGGGCGGAAACCGTCGATTTTTATGTCTTTGCCAAGGGTTGCAACTGCTGCTGCACGCCCCTTTTCGGCAAGCTCCCACGGGAGTTCGCCTACAATTGTCACCTGTGATTTTTCTGCGGGAGTCACCGCAATAGCGTCAAGAATTTTTATATCCATAGTGGTTGCAGTCTACTGAAATTGACAAAAATTGCAACAGAAAAAGCAGCACCTCGTGCCGCTTATTCTTGATGAAGTGTAACTTCTTTCAAAATGGGATGAAATCGTGCGAGTTCGCCCATTTTGGAAGAAGTTACTGCACGGTGTCGAGATCGGTAGTCACCGCATCCAAATCAGCTTCAATATCCGTAAAATCAAGTGACGCCTCGAGTGTTGCGTTCACCGCGTCGAGATCGCGAGTTGCTCTCTCCTCATCAGTCTCAACAGGCACATTCACGACAGGGATTTCATCGGTAACGTCGGGCTGCACCGTTGTCATATAGTAGTAGGTGCCTGCAATAATCATCGCAATAAGGATAAGGCCAAAGCCAACCCATACGGCAACGCTACTTTTTGCACCGCCCGCATTTTCAATTGGGGTTGCGTTCATAATATTTTCGGTGGTGCTCATTGCTGGCCCGCCGACGGAGAAGGTTGCCGGTGTGGCTGCCTGTGTTCCGCTAACGGGAACTTCTCCCTGTGATGTAGTTTCTGGCATATATCGTATGATTATTCGCTCGTAATAGTTGCTTCGACGGTTGTGGTGCCGTTTGCCTCTCCCGCAGCATCCGCGGAAACCGCTGCCGAGACGCCTCGTTCACCAAGAACTCGCACTGCCTCCTTTATTGCGGCGACAACGTCATGCAGAAGCGCGCGGATATCATGCACCTCAGTAATAACTGCCGTGAAATCTTCGCGAGCCTCTACCCAAGCCGCTGCAGGCGTGGTCGATGCGGCGGCGAGCTCTCCGTCTTCCGCGAGGTCAACGAGTGAGACCCGAAGCGTTGCGATGCGTTTATCAGCAGCGTCGAGTATGCCGTTTACCGCACTCATATCCACATCCTGCGCTTCGAGTGCTTCGCTGCGGGTACGGAGCAGTGTTGCGGTATCGGCAAGGCGTGTTGCGGCGTCTTCAAGACGCTTCGCAGCACGCGCGATGCGGTCGGCAATGCGCGTAAACATTTCGTTCGTGATGGCGAGCTTTTTTGCGGCAATGCGTGCTTCTATTTCTGCTCGCTTCTCAAGGCGAGCAGTTTCTGCAACTTGTGCATTTACCGCACCTTCACGCATCGGTGTCGAGGTTGCAGTTCTGCGGCCTGTCGCCTGCCCTGTTGAGGTTGCGCGTGCGCGAACACTGATGCCCGTCGAGGTTCCGAGTGCCGCATCGACGCTGATGCGCATGTCCGCTTCTGCCGCAGCGCCGCGCTGTACGGTTTCGCGGAAATAGCCGCCATTGATTTGTGCGGATGCCGCAAGTGGCGCGCCAGCAAGGAGCGTCACTGCGAACAAACTACTATATATATGTTTCTTCATTTCCCCATTGTATGCGCCATGGAGAAATGCGCAATGTGCACAAGTCCTCTTGCGAACTCTTTCAAAAACGTTATGATGCATTCTATGCTTATTTCATACGCACGTCTGCAGACATTCTTTGCTGAGCCGCTCCCCGCAGTAGAGGAACTTGAGAGCCTCCTCACCTTCCACGCCTGGGAAATTGACGAGGTTATCCCAAAGCCAGAATTTGGTGATACTATTTTTGATGTCAAAGTACTCCCCGACAAGAGCGCATGGGCGCTTTCGCATGTCGGCGTTGCGCGTGAAATCGCGACGCTTTTAGGACGCACACTTGTGCAGGACCCTGTTGCCACGCCTCATGAAGCACCCTTCCCTGTTCGCGTAAGCGAAACGAAGGTCACTGCTAAAAACTGTGACCGCTACACCCTCGCACGCATTGATGGCGTGAAGGTTGCATCCTCGCCCAAGTGGCTTGCGGATTTTCTTGTCTCCGTCGGACAGCGCTCTATTAATAACATCGTTGACGCCACCAACTTTGTCCTCTTCGTGTACGGTCAGCCAACGCATGTGTTTGATACTGATAAAGTTGCCAAGATTTCTGTTCGTGAAGCGCGCGACGGTGAAAAAATTACACTCCTCGGCGGCGCAGAAGCAACGTTTACCGCAGGCGACGTAGTAATCGCTGATGCAGCAAGCGACACGCCGCTTGCGGTTGGTGGCGTAAAAGGCGGCGCTACTGCCGAACTCGAGAGCACCACAACCTCGATTCTCATCGAATCCGCACACTTCGACGCCGTCGCAACGCGCAAAACAGCGCAGCGCTTAAAGCTTCGTACCGATGCGTCCGTTCGCTACGAAAACGGCATTTTGCACGACATGGCGCCAATCGGCCGCGACGAATGTGTGAAGCTTATTCTCGAACTCGCCGGTGGCGAATGTGTATGGACGGAAGATTCCTACACCGGAACGCCTACCGAACAAAAGGAAATTATACTTTCTGCCGCACAGCTTTCTTCGGTACTTGGTATTAATGTTGCGCCCGGAGTGGTTGAAGACATCCTTGATCGAATGGATTGTATCGTCAACACATCTACATTTTCAAGAAATAATGGGAATTCCCAGACATCCAACATTACTTGGCATGTCTTCCCCCCATTCTGGCGTACTGACCTTGTTATCCCCGAAGACCTCATTGAAGACATCGCACGCATTCACGGCCTCGAACATGTGCGTGCTGCAATGCTTCCACAGGCAGCACTCACGGAGATAAACAAAAATTTCTACTACACCGAAAAAATCCGCGAAGCGCTCGCGAATGTCGGCTTCTCAGAAATCCTCACGAGTTCATTCCGTAAGAAAGACATCGTCCCGCTTATGAACTCCCTCGCAAGTGACAAAGGCTACCTTCGCAGCACGCTTACAGAAAACATGCGTGAAGCACTCGCAAAGAACGCTCCGAATATCGACCTCCTCGGCCTAAAGGAAATCCGCATCTTTGAAATCGGCACAGCCTTCACCGAACACGGCGACACCCTCGCACTCGCGCTCGGCATCCGCGGACCATCAGGCTACAAAGCGAAGGCGCATGACTCAATTCTTGAAGAAGCGCGCACCGCACTTCGCGCAATTCTTGGCGAGGTAACGCTTCATGCACAAGAAGGAGTTATAGAAATCGACCTCGGCAACATCATTGCAGCACTTCCTGCCCGAGCAGCCTACGACGTCATCCATGCGCCGTCGAGTGCAACCTTCGCGCCATTCTCCCTCTTCCCTGCAGTCAGTCGCGACATTGCCTTCTGGGCAGAAAACCCTGATGCAGCGCTCATCGAAAAAGAGCTTCGTGCAGTTGCCGGCAAGCAGCTTGTGCGCGCAGAGCTCGTCGACCGCTTCGAGAAAGAAGTCCGCACCTCACTCGCCTTCCGCTTCGTCTTCCAGTCATTTGAGAAAACGCTTACCGATGACGAGGTAAACGCCGACATGGAAAAAGTATATCAAAAAGCCCGCG